>DSCZ01000219.1 GCA_011048855.1 Desulfobacteraceae bacterium
CTGTTGAGTCCGTACTGGCTCGAGAAGAATGGGATTACGGCCAACAGTGTTCGGCCACTATTGATTTTCGACCAGTAATATCGCCTATGATTCTGTTTGTTTTTAAAGTCGGGCTGCAGTTCGCCAATGTGAATATTTCCTGAACCTCCGGTACCAGCAAAGCAGGCGAAGAAGTCCGTTAAGTACGTAACTCCGATGCCAATAATCAGCTTCGGATTGTGCCGTTTCACCGTTTCGGCGATGAAAGGAAACCGGTTTAGAAAACACCAAGTCCGATAGACCTCTTTGGAATCAAGCCCCGTCAGATCCCCAATGTGATATTTCGCCCACAGTTTGTCTCCGGCATGGCGAAACGCTATGGGGTACAAGTTGAGTTTGAATATCTTTGAATCAATGTCCATTTCTGCGATGCGATTGTAGTTCTCAACGCCAAGGCCGTTGAGCGCCATGAAGAGCTTGGCGACAGATCTCCCAAAGGGGTAGGTGAGATGTTCTTGCCAGAGGTAGTCGCCACGTGGTTCATATCGTCCTTTGGCGATTTCATCCGGCAGGTTCATGGAGTAGTAGCTGGACACGGCCTCTTCGTATTCGTCGTCTGTTTGTCCACGACGCTTCCCATAGCCCCACTCGATACCGCTTATCCATACTGGAGCCGATGGATCCCCGCCATCACATCCAGACAATGAGCAAGCCCACGCACTGAATTTAGGATCGACATCCTTCATGATGATTCCTCCTGATTCGTGATTGCCTAATGCCCCGTGGTTTTTTTGTCGTTAATTCAGCGTACCACCTCCTATTAAATTCGGGGAATCGGCCGTTGTCAAGGACCGTACCAACCTCTTGCGGGGCAGCATAGTGCAAGGACGGATCAAAACAGGTCGCGGTCGGAAAAAATTTGGTGGCCTGAGGTATACACGCTTTTTTCGCCACCGTCGCGGTGCGACCCATTTTGACTTGCATTGGCGTTAAAGTATTGTTAACGATTATTTAACGACCGGCAGGAGGTCAAACCATGAACAGACAGCCAGGGCTTTCCAAATCCCGTATCCTCAGCCATCGCCAGTGCCCCAAGCGTTTGTGGCTGCAGGTGTACCGGCCGGAGCTAGCCGAAGAGGCGGGAGATCGCCAAGCCATGCTGGTTGTCGGCAATCAGGTTGGCGAGGTGGCCCGCTCGCTTTTCCCCGGCGGGCTACTGATCGAAAGCGACGATCTGAGCCGGGCGCAACGGGAAACCGCCGCCGCCCTGGCCATTCGCCCCCGACGAACCCTTTTCGAGGCGACATTCAGCCATCAAAAGGTGTTGGTGCGGGCCGATATTCTTCACCCGGCCGGCAACGGTTACCGGATGGCGGAAATCAAGGCATCCTCCCAAGTCAAGCCATACCACATGGAAGACGCCGCCATCCAGAGCTGGGTGCTGCGGGAAACGGGGGTGCGTCTGCACCGGGTCGAAATCGGCCACATTAACCGGGAGTTCATTTACCCCGGCGGCGGCGATTATCGGGGCCTTTTTAGCTATAAAGAGGTCAGCAAGGAGGTGAAAGCCCTGCACCAGGAGGTGGCGGGCTGGGTTAGGGAGGCCCGTCGCACCCTGGCACGGGCGGAATCTCCCGAAACCGAGCCCGGCTCCCAATGCCAAGAGCCCTTTCCCTGCCCCTTTGTTGGCCATTGTGACCCAACGCCAACTGTCGAGCCAAGGGTCTGCGATCTTGCGGTCCTGCCAAGGTCGCCGAAAATGCTGGAAACCCTGCAAACAGAGGGCTTTACCAGCTTGCGTCAGGTGCCGCCCGAGCGACTGAATAACCCCCGGCACCGCCGCATGCAGCAGGCGATCATTGCCGGCCGACCGGTAATCGAACCCGAGGCCGGGGAGTTTTTGCGCGCCCTGCCTTATCCCCGCTACTATCTCGACTTTGAAACCATGCAGTTTGCCGTGCCGGTCTGGACCGGCACCGGCCCGTACCGGCAGATTCCCTTCCAGTGGTCGTGCCATGTCGAGAAAAAGCCGGGTGGCCGCCTGCAACATTTTGGCTTTTTGGCTGAGGGGCACGAGAACCCGTGCCGGGAGCTGGTGGCGGCCCTGCTGGAAACGGTGGGCCACCAGGGTTCGATCTTCGTCTATTCCCCTTTTGAACAGCAGCGACTGGCGGAGATGGCCGCCAATCTGCCAAGCCGCATGGCAATGGAGGTGACCAAAGTCATCGGCCGCCTGGTCGATCTGCTTCCCCTCACCAGGAACAACTATTATCATCCGGAAATGCGCGGCTCATGGTCTTTGAAAGCGGTGCTGCCGACCATCGCCCCGGATCTCGACTACACGAGCCTGGCGGTATCCGACGGCCTGATGGCCCAGGTGGCTTTTCAGGAAACCATGCACCCTGAAACCACAGCCCCGCGCAAGCATGAGTTGAGAAAACAGCTGATCGAATATTGCCACCAGGACACCCTGGCTCTGGTACGACTGGTCCATTTTCTGATGGAGAGCAAACCATGCCGGCAAAAATCCACCATGCCATAGCCCGTCAATGGGAGCTGTTGAAGCTGTTACCGAACCGCTTGCCCGGCAAGTCCGCCCTGGAGTTGGCGGCAGCCCTGGATGAAAGAGGCTACAAGGTCAGCAAGAGAACGGTGGAGCGGGATTTAAACGAACTGATCCTCCTGTTTCCCCTCGCATGCAACGATCGGGGCACCCCTTTCGGCTGGTACTGGATGCCCGAAACCTATTGCGAGCTGCCGGGCTTGACCCTGGCCGAGGCCATGACCACCCGCCTGCTGGAAGATTACCTCAAGCCACTGCTACCGACCTCGATCCTGCGTACCCTGGCCCCGCGTTTCAAGCACGCGGCGGATAAACTGGCGTTCCAGAAGGAGAGCCACCTGAGTACCTGGACCGACAAGGTGCGGGTGGTTCCCGCCGGCCTAACCCTGCTGCCGCCGGAGATCGACCCACTGGTACTGGAGACTGTTCAGGAGGCCCTGCTGAAGGACAAACAACTGGAGATCCAATACCGGGCGGCTCAGCGCAAACAGGCCAGCACCCAGACCATTCACCCCTTGGGCCTGGTACAACGCGGCCCGGTGGGCTACCTGGTCGCCACCGCTTTTGATTATGAAGATGTCCGGCTATACGCGCTGCACCGAATCACCGCTGCCATTCCCAACAAGCAACAATGCCGCCGCCCTCGGGGCTTCAACCTGGACGACTACATCAAGACTGGTGCCCTGGAGTTCGGCGATGGCAAATTCATCCGTCTGCGGGCCTCAATCTCTCCGGAATTGGCCAATATCCTCCGGGAAACCCCACTGACCAAGGACATACAGATCAAAGAACGTCGCCACGACTGCCTGCTGACCTGCACCATCGTCGAAAGCTGGCAACTTTACTGGTGGATTCTTTCACAGGGGGCGGAAATAGAAATCCTGGCGCCGAAAAAATTGCGTCAGGCGGTGATGGATGGGATTAAAAGGGCGGCTGAGATTTATGCGTAACATACGACCTGAGTATGTTCCTGCGGGTGGCTGACTGATCCGATATTCAACCATTTCCAAAGAAACACTGAGTTCAATACTGGATGAACTCGAAGATGCTGAACCAGCAGTCGATGATTTTTCGCTTTTACCGGCTGCGTGAATTCTGACTCTGCGCTTTCACTTGTCACTCAGGGCGATATCGCTGTCAGTATCAACGAATTTGACAGGAATTTAACCGCAGCAGTCCATTCGTAACACCATAAC
>DSCZ01000625.1 GCA_011048855.1 Desulfobacteraceae bacterium
GGAGTATTCGAAGTAGAGAGGGACCTCTCTGCTCAATTGAAAGAACTGTTCCGGTATCTCGGAGGATGGAGTCCCGGGGTAACAGGTGGCGAAGGCCAGGCCGGCCTCGAGCGCCCCTCTCGCGACGGCCTCGTTCCCCAGCAGCAGAAGTTCTTTGCCGGGTGAGTCGATCAGAAGTTTATGCATAACCACCCCCATGATAAGAATAAATTCGAAAAGGGTCTTTTTTTTCCCCCTCCGAAAGTCAGGGTTTCAAAGCGCCACCCGGCCCTGCATACTTTTTTCTCAGCTTCGGTTTTTCTATCTTGCCGGTGGGGTTCCTCGGGACTTCGCCGAAGAAGATTTTCCTCGGACGCTTGTAGCGTGGGATAGCCTCGCAGTATTCCAGAATTTCATGTTCGTCCATGTCCATTCCGGCCTTGACTTGAATCACGGCGCCGACGATTTCTCCGAGCCTCTCATCCGGCAGCCCTATAACCGCCGCATCGTGAATTTTTGAATTATCCATAAGGAAGTCTTCTATTTCAACGGGAAAAACATTCTCACCTCCGCAGATGATCAGGTCTTTCTTCCTGTCCACGAGCCAGATGAAACCGTCTTCATCAACTCTTGCCATGTCACCGGTCAACAGCCAGCCGTCCAGAAGGGATGCCTTTGTCGCTTCCGGGTTCCTGTAATATTCCTTCATGATGCCCGGCCCCTTGATCATAAGCTCCCCGACATCCCCCGGGGTCACATCGCTGCGTCTTTCGTCGACGATTCTGTACTCCCAGTCGAAGCCGGGCACCCCTATGGCGCCGACCTTGTGTATATTTTCGATTCCCAGGTGAACACATCCAGGACCCGTCGATTCACTCAAGCCGTAATTGGTATCGTACTGGTGGCGGGGGAAAACCTTTTTCCATTTCCGGATCAACCCGGGAGGAACCGGCTGGGCACCGATATGCATCAACCGCCATTGCTCGAGGCGATAGTCTTCAAGTTTGATGGAACCGTTTTCAATCGCCACCAGGATGTCCTGGGCCCAGGGTACGAGCAGCCAGACAATTGTCACCTTTTCTTCGCTGACCGCTTCGAGAATCCATTCCGGCTTGATGCCTTTGAGAATGACTGCCCTGGCGCCGACGATGAAATTGCCGAACCAGTGCATCTTGGCACCCGTGTGATACAGGGGCGGGATGCACAGGAAGTTGTCTTCGTGGGTCTGGTTATGGTGGCGGTTTTCGACGATGCATGCCGCTTCCAGGTTCCGGTGCGTCAGCAGGATCGGCTTCGGGGTGCCTGTGGTTCCGGAGGTAAAATAAAGCGCCGCTTCGTCCAGAAGAGTCAACGGCACGTGTGGGTCTTCGGAAGGGCTTCCGGACAGGAGGTCTTCGTAATGTTCGGCGTAGGCCGGCGTGCTCCCCGCCGGTCCGACGAAGATGTAATACCTGATGCTTTCCAGGTCTGATTTTATTGCATCGATTCGGTCCGCGAATTCTTCACCGAATATTATAACTTCGGCTTCGGCTATCCGGGTGCAGTAAAGAATGTCTTCGGCTGTGAATCTAAAGTTCAGCGGGACCGCCCAGGCCCCGCATTTCAGTATGCCGAAATAGGCAGGAAGCCATTCGAGGCAGTTCATCATCAGGTGAACCACCTTGCTTCCTTTCCGTACACCTCTGGAGACGAGGGCATTGGCCATCCGGTTGGCGTTTTCATCAAACTCCCGCCAGGTCATTTCGACCCGCCGGTTTTGTGATGGGGCCCTTTCCACCAGCGCTACCTGGTCGCTGTACATCCGCGCATTACGGGCGAGTATTTCAGTGATAATCATGACGGACCTCGCAGAAAAGGTTGAAGGTTCGCCCCGGAGTGACGTTTGAAAGTTTCACGCGATCAAGTGCTGCGTTTTAGAATCAGAGATAAGTCTTTACAATAGGTTCGAATGAAGAGCCCTTAAAATCCCTGATAAATTCAGCGGCCAGGTCGGCGGCCCGGTTGTCGTCACCCGTCAATCTGTAAAGCCGGATCAGCGTGAAAAAGGCGGTTTCTCGAAAGCGGTTGTTCGAATCACTGGCTATTGGATTCAAAAAATCAATCGCTTTATCAAAGTCACCATTTGCTTCGTGGCACACAGATAAGCCGAGTGTACTCAGCGTCACAAACACATTTTCGTCTTTTTGTTTTTCTTTGAAATCCTGGTAAAGGCTCAGTGCCTCGTCATACTTCCCGTCGATGAATTTCAAAAATGCAAGCTGAGGAATGGCCAGATCTGCGACTCTGGACATGCCGTGATTTTCCACGACATCAACGAAAAGGCTTTGAACTTCCGAAAGCTTTTGGGGTTCCATTTCGGGTCCGAGTTGTTCTGCCATGGTCGAATAGGCCGTATTATAAGCTTCCTGGCCTTTTTTATTTACATGTCGGTAAAAAGTTGTCGCTGCAAGAAATATTATTGCGACTGCGGCGATTGCGATCCCGGCAATTTGAAGTTGACGTGTGTGGCTGCTGAAAAAAGACAACGCCCTTGAAGAAAAGCTTAAAAACTCGTCTTCCGATTTGAGAAGGTCTTTTCTGGTGGTTTTTTTTGCCATAGACCGGTTGACTCCTTCATGTCATCAAGGTTACTTCACTGGGAATCTGTTGCCTTTGTAAATCGGCGGAACAAATCTGTTACCAGAGGCATTACACCCCGTCAAGTCAAAAAATCTGCGTTGAATCCAAGTGTCTCCCGCGAGATATTTTTATGCTTTGCAGCAAAAAATTGACGCTTAGGGTTCTGGAGCAGGCTAACCGTGTTCGTGAACGATCAAGGTCGGCTTTCCCGCTTGAATTCAAAAGCCGTTTATCCTATCATTCTGATCAGCGCGGTCTATTTGCCATGTAACAATATGCCCGAATCCGCCGTGCTTTTCAACTGGTTTCACACCAAATTACGTCGAGAAAAGGAAACCCCCAAATGTTTACATACACCGAAATAGCGCTTGTACCCGCTGACAGCCTGGAAGTTTATTTTCTTCCGTTTTTTCAGGGCGGAGTTTATTTGAAAGGGGAAATCGGCGTCAGTGTCATCAGGTTTTTGGTCGATCAGACGCAGATCGATCCCGAATATCTTGGGAAACGAATTCAAACCGTGTTTCTGGATGGAAAGGCGGTGGACGGTCTTGATTCCGCGATCGTCCGGGATGGATCCACCCTTACGCTTTCAGCCGCGATGCCAGGGCTGCTGGGTGCCACGATGCGGGTGGGGAGTCACTATGCCTCCATGCGAAGCCAGGTCTCCCACCAAGTCGACAACTCTGGGGTAAAGTCCGGTGAGGGGCGGGTGCTTTTAAAACTTTACAACCTGCTGATCCGTGAACTGGGGCCGGGGCTTCTCAGGAAAGGAGTATGGATTGCCGCGCGAAGGCTGGGGGAGTTTTTCGAACGGCAGCCGGAATCGTTCTGGAGCGAATGCGAAAAAGCACGCTTAAACGGCTGCCCGGTGAAAGCTGAAAACATCAAGAACGGTCCCTGGACCGGGGAAGATGTATTTCTACGACTTGAAGAGAATTGATTTTGATGGCTTCGCAAAAAGTGGGAAACATTTCTTTTCGTCATTCCGCCAGGGCTCTTTTAATCCGTTCCAGGGCCCAGTCAATTATATCTTTCGTAATTACAAGGGGAGGTGCGAAACGAATGATGTTGCCGTGGGTCTCTTTACACAGAATTCCTGCCTCTTTCAGCTTTTCACAATACCGCCTTGCACCCCCGACC
>DSCZ01000591.1 GCA_011048855.1 Desulfobacteraceae bacterium
AGTCTGCAGTCACCCGCCTGGGTGATAGCCTGCCCCCGATTTCATAGATGCAAAAAGCAGCTCCTGCTTCGCTGAGAGCCTCGTAGACACCGGGAACCAACCAGCTTGGATCTCTAAATTCAAAAGCATACCTGTATCGTGGCGGTAACATATCCAGGAAGTTCGAAAACCTCTCCGGGTTGAACTCCCACCCGGGAGGCAGCTGAAACAGAATCGGCCCCAGAGCATCCCCCAGAGAATCTACGACATCCAGCATACGCGCAAGAGAATCGGCGGGATCTTTCAGTTTTTTCATATGGGTAATGTATCGGTTTGCCTTGAAACTGAAAATGAATTCTCCAGGAACACATTCCCGCCATCGATGCAGAGTTTCCTTTTTGGGCAACCGGTAAAACGAATGGTTTATTTCCACGGTATCAAAATGCCCGGAATAATACTCAAGCAACTCATGGTTCGAAAGATGTTCGGGGTAAAACGGACCTTTCCAGTGGCTGTACTGCCACCCGGAAGTTCCGATATGAATATTGCCTTTATTCGCCATGGAAAATACCTGTGTCCGAATTTATTCCTGGATCATTCTTTCGGAAACCTCAATCAATTTCTCTGTTGCCCATCCGGAAATGCCGCATGGAAACCATGCCATATAAGGAGTGCGGAGAAAATAAGGTCTTCCAGGTATTTTAACGAAAATACATGCGGATAAAATTCGCATCATCACACGGGGCTGGTATGTATTCATGAACAGGGACGCTTATGTCCTGAGCATACAGAATAGACCCTATTTCTGCCTTATGCTGAATAATATATTGCTTTCGACAGCTTATCTGGTGTACAAGTATCGTAGAATTCACGGTGTGGAGTTCAGGCGTAAGCCTTTTAATAAGCACTTAACAAGAACACCCTCTACCTTAGATTCCCAGATCCTTGGAGAGTAGCTTAAAAAATTTTAACTTGGAACTTAGAGCAATATCGAATGAAAACTAAATTTAACAAATCAAATTATTTATTAATAATATTAATTTTAACATTTTTGATTCTATCTGTGAAAAAAACTAATGGATATGAAACACTTATAGGTTTAGATGAATTCGATCAATACTTTCATCACTATACAAAAAAATATTTTGGATCCGATTTCGACTGGCGTTATTTTAAAGCTCAGGCAATAGCGGAATCCAGGCTTTGTCCACAGGCACAGTCGGATGACGGTGCTATGGGATTGATGCAAATTCTGCCGAGCACTTTTGACGAGCTTGTGCGCAAAAATTCGAACATAAAGGGTCCCATCAGCGATCCAAGATGGAACATCGCTGCCGGCATCTATTATAACAGCATCCTGTGGGCCGAATGGGCCAAAGAGCGTTCTTTCGAAGACAGGCTTAATTTCATGTTTGCATCCTATAATGCGGGAAAACACACGATACTCAAGGCTCAACAAATTGCTGTCGAGAGAGGGGTGAACCCTTATTTGTGGACTTCCATCGCTGAAATCCTTCCCGAGGTGAATGGGAATAGAAGCCGGGAAACCATATTGTATTTAGAGAGGATTCATAAGCTTACTGGGAAAATGAAAAATTTTAAAAACACACATTTGTGCGGAAATACTGACAGTCGCTGACCCGTCCCCACCAATTCCATTTGAACAGAGAATCGAGTCATTAATATACGCCTGGCCCCATATCTTTTTGATCGTTCCTCGGCTATAATTATTGAACGCTCCCTCTATCGACCGTGCTTGACAAAACGAATTACGGAGCCACGATGAATATATGTATGTTTACAAATACTTATCTTCCACATGTGGGAGGTGTCGCCCGCTCCGTGCATACTTTCGCATGTGATCTCAGAAAGCGCGGGCACCGGGTGCTGGTGGTGGCCCCGAGTTTTCCGGATGCTTCGGAAGAAATCGATCCGAATGTATTCCGGGTCCCGGCGGTTCAAAACTTCAACGGCAGCGATTTTTCAGCGCGCATCCCGATCCCATTTTTGCTGAAGAAATCCATAGACGAATTCCAGCCGCACCTGATTCACAGCCATCACCCGTTTTTGATGGGCGATGCGGCGCTGCGCACGGCCACAAGACTTGGTCTTCCGCTCGTATTCACCCATCACACCCTCTACGAGCGCTATACACATTATGTCTCGATTGACTCGGCCGCCATGCGGCGATTCGTGATCAATCTGTCAACCCACTACGCAAACATGTGCACCACAGTGGTGGCTCCGAGCATCAGCGTGGCCCGGCTGATCAAGGAACGGGGGGTCATTTCCCCGATAACTGAAATTCCCACCGGGATCGACCTGAAATTTTTTCAAAACGGCCGGGGGGAACTTTTCCGGCAAAATAACTCGATTGATCCATCGTCCCCGGTAATGGGGCACGTCGGTCGGCTCGCGCCTGAAAAAAACCTGGCTTATCTGGCGGAAGCAATTGTTCAAGTGCTGAAACAGCACTCGGACTCGGTGTTCGTAGTTGTGGGTGAAGGCCCTTCGTCCACTACAATCATTGATAAGGCTCGTTCCGCGGGCGTAAAATCCAGGCTGGTTATGGCCGGCTCGCTTACCGGGGCGGCTCTTGCCGATGCTTATTGCGCGATGGATCTCTTCGTGTTTGCATCCACCAGCGAGACCCAGGGCATGGTGCTGGTCGAAGCAATGGCGGCCGGCATGCCGGTGGTGGCAATCGATGCGCCGGGTGCCCGGGAGGTGGTGAAGGACCGAATCAACGGGAGGCTTCTGCCCGAGGATACGACCCCGGACAAATTCGCCCAGGCTGCCGAAGAGCTCTTTCTGGATCCAGCATTCCGGCGGAATTATTCAAATGAAGCCGCCCGCACAGCCGCCCGTTTTTCCCGTGAAGCCTCGGCCGAACGGCTCGAAAATCTTTACATCGAAGCCCTTGAACACGAGCAGCCCCGGCTCGAAAAACCGGAACAGGAAAGCTTCGTGCGGTGGAGCAGGCTTCTCGATTCAATAAAAGTGGAATGGGAGCTTCTGCGGAAAAAGGCGGCTGCAGCGGCCATGGCGGTGAAAGGTGAACCACCGGAAAATCACTGATGAATCAAAATTTCTCATGTTTGATCTTGACGGATCGGCACTTCCACCGCCATCCGTGATCCGGGATCCAGTTCAAGCGCCTCCCCGGCCGCCGGTATGTGGAGATACACCCGTTCCGGTTGTTTCCTCCAGCAGGGAATAACGTTTACGCCCACACCGCCCTTTTCAGGAAGAATATCAACGGTGACCGAACCGAACGAGGTGTGAACCGGGCCTATAGACATTCGGCCGCCCCCCTTGATCCAGTGCTCAGGTATGCCTTCCCCAACGATCAAATTATTCCCTTCTTCCCGGATGAACATATTACACGTCATCAGCACCCACTCAGCCGACGCCCACACATGCTGCCCGTCCCCCATGCATCCGGCGCCCGTCTGCGGATGAACGGCCTCGGGCCACTGCCCTGTCGAGGATGCCAGTGCGGCTATCTTTTCAACGATCGGGAGCCATCGGCCGTCTCCGGCCCGCAGGAGTACCTGGGCACAATGAAGCGATAAATACGGATTAAGGCCTGAATGAATCATATCCTGGAAAAAGGCACCGTCCAGGAAGCAATGATCGAGAAGATATTCCACTGTCCTCAGCAGCCGGAGGTCGTCGGGGGCTGTAAGCTGAAGTGGGTAGCCGGCCGCCAGGGAACCTATCGCGCCGGCATCCATCCGTCGGTGTGGAGAAG
>DSCZ01000347.1 GCA_011048855.1 Desulfobacteraceae bacterium
GATATAGACACCGCTTCCCTGATTGCCGATGAGTACGGCTACGAACTCGAACAGGACTCTTTCGAAGAAAAAAGTCTTATCCCTGATACGAAGGATGCTGAAGAAGATTTGAAGCCGAGGCCGCCGGTGGTTACAATTATGGGGCATGTCGACCACGGAAAAACATCGTTGCTTGACTATATCAGGAAGTCGAACATTACCGAAGGTGAATTCGGCGGCATCACGCAGCACATAGGAGCCTACTATGTGGAAAGTGAAGATGGAAATATCGTGTTTCTTGATACTCCGGGGCATGAAGCTTTCACTGCTATGAGAGCGCGTGGCGCAAAGGTCACGGATCTGATCGTGCTTGTGGTGGCGGCCGACGACGGGGTGATGCCGCAGACCAAGGAAGCTGTGAACCATGCGAGGGCTGCGGGTATTCCAATAGTCGTTGCAGTGAACAAGATTGACAAGGCCGAAGCAAATCCTGAGAAAGTGAAGAGAGAACTTGCAGATCTTGATTTAATACCTGAAGATTGGGGTGGAGAAACAAGTTTTGGCCATATTTCTGCTAAAACAGGAGATGGAGTCAAAGAATTTCTTTCCTTAATTTTACTTCAGGCGGAGATCCTTGAATTAAAAGCCAATCCTGACAGGCCTGCCAGGGGCAATATAATCGAAGCAAAACTTGATCGGAGCAGGGGACCTCTTGCCACGGTCCTGATAAGCAATGGCACTTTGAAGCAAGGTGATTTTTTCGTTTGCGGAGAACATTATGGAAGAGTTCGTGCGATGCAGGATCATATGGGCAGGAGGATGGATTCGGCAGGCCCTTCGATTCCCGTAGAGATTACCGGGATCTCCGGCGTGCCGCTTGCGGGTGATGAATTTGCAGTCGTGCCTGATGAGAAGTCTGCCAAGGAAGTGATAGAAAACAGGAAAGCCAGAGGAAGAAAGCCGGAGGCGGCCAAAAAAGGCTTGAGCAGCCTTGATGACCTTTTTGAAAGGATGAAGGAAGGAGAAGTCAAGGAGCTGAACCTGATCCTGCGTGCGGACGTGCAGGGATCTCTGGAGGCGTTGAGCGAATCTCTGTTGAAGATGTCAACCGACGAGGTCAAGGTGAAGATTATTCATTCGGCAACCGGTGCGATAACCGAAGGGGATATAATGCTCGCCTCGGCCTCGGATGCGATAATCATCGGTTACAATGTCCGTGCGAATCCCAGGGTTTCGGATGTCGCCGAAAGGGAAAACGTGGATATTCGGCATTATGACGTAATTTACAATGTATTGAAGGATATCCGGTTGGCGATGACCGGCCTTCTGGAGCCTGTTTTCGAGGAACATGTGATCGGTCGCGCAGAAATCCGTGAAGTATTCAAGGTGCCGAAAATTGGTTCGGTCGCCGGCTGCCAGGTTACAAACGGACATGTGGAAAGAAATTCAAAAGCGAGGCTGTTGCGTGATGATGTCGTTGTTTTTGATGGAAAAGTCGCATCCCTGAAGCGTTTCAAAGAGGACGTAAAAGAAGTTCAAACCGGTTATGAATGTGGTGTGGGGCTCGAAAATTTCAACGATATCAAGGAAGGTGATGTGATCGAATTCTACATGATGGAGAAAACAGCTGCGGAGCTTTAATCGGATGGTTGTCGGGACTCTCAGGATTTATCTTTACCTTCATGAAAACCGGTCCTTGAAAGGGAAGCGGAAGGTCGTGAGGAGTATCATCGACAGGGTGAGAGCCCGGTTCAATGTTTCAGTGGCGGAAGTGGGCTCCAACGATAAATGGCAGAGCATAGAACTGGGTGTAAGCACCGTTTCCAACGATCGGCGGGTAGTCGATTCCTCTTTGAGTACGGTCCGAGGATTTATCGAATCTCTTTACCTGGCTGAAGTCATTGATTCTGAAATGGAAATCATCAATCTCTAAGAAAATTACATCGACAACGCGGGACGGTTCGACGAAATATGAAAAGCTTTAAATTCACTTCAACAGCTTACGAGATTCAGGAGAAGCCGTATGCTGGCAGGTAAAAGAAGCACCAGGGTCGGGGGACAGATTTTCAAGGAAATTTCGATCCTGCTGGTTGAAAAGATACGCGATCCCAGGGTCCGGGATGTCACGCTCACCGGAGTCGATTTAAGCCGCGATCTAAAATCTGCAAAGGTTTATTTCAGCGTCATCGGAGATGAGAATGCCGTGGGCGGAGCCCGCGCTGGACTTGAAAGCGCTAAAGGAGTTTTAAAGAAGGAAATCGGCCGTCGGCTGCCACTTCGATATGTTCCCGAACTTTTTTTCGCTCACGATCGATCTCTGGAGCGGGGCATGAGAATGGAGCATTTGCTCGAAGAGCTGAAAAAGGATGACGGTTTATTTGAATGATTTAAATAAAATCGCTGAATGCGTGAAACGGGGGAAGCTGTTTGTACTGGTTACGCATTCGGATCCAGATGCAGACGGTTTATGTTCGATGCTTGCCTTGGGCCGGGCGCTGGAAGCAGGACGTAAGGATGTGGAAATGATCGCCGGGGAGGCGCTTTGTGGTCCGCTTGCTGATGTCAATGGAGCGGAAAAAGTGATGACCCGGCCGGGAATCGGTCCCCATGATGCCGTTGTGGCTTTGGACTGCAGTGATTTTTCCCGGATGTGCCCTCAGCTGAAAATTGCCGGAAGCCCGCTGATAAACATCGATCATCATCGCAGCAATGGTTTTTACGGGGATCTAAACTATGTCGACCCTGAAGCTTCCTCTACTGCAGAACTGGTGTGGCGTTTGATTCGGACAGTCAGTCTGCCGCTCGATAAAGAAATCGCCGGATGCCTTTTTGCCGGGGTTCAATCAGATACCGGTTCCTTTATTTTCCACAACACCACTTCAGAATGTCTGAGTTTCGCTGCTGAAATGGTGAAGCTGGGGGCGAGACCGTGGGAGAGCTGGCGGCTCCTGCACGCTTCCTACGGCATCGAAAGACTGGATCTTTTGCGGTATGCGCTGGAGACCCTTGAACTGCATGGATCCGGAAAAATTGCGTTTCTCAACGTTACCCGGGAAATGCTGGAACGAAGTGGCGCCGCACAGCATGATTGTGAACAGCTTATTGAGTTCCCGAGAAATATCTCGGGTGTGGAAATCGCCGTCATGATGCGTCAGGCCGGCCCCCGTTCGTTCCGTTTCAGTTTGAGGTCGAATGGAAAAGTCAACGTCGCCGCAGTGGCCGGTGGTTTTGGAGGCGGAGGCCATAAAGGCGCGGCCGGCTTCGAAATGGAGGGGGAGCCGGGAATTTTGAAAAGCATGGTCATGCATGCAGCGGTGGAAAGCCTGGAAACGCATCCCGATCCGGTGGAGCCGGAATTAAAATGAAGAAAGGGTGTACCGGCGGAATATTGCTTGTTGATAAGGAGAGAGATTCCAGTTCACATGAAGTCGTCTCCTTGGTCAGACGGGTGCTCGGGGGGCGCAAGGGACTGAAGGTGGGGCATGCCGGCACGCTCGATCCTTTTGCGACAGGGCTTCTCCTGGTGATGGTCGGGCAGGCGACGAAGCTTTCCCGATATTTGACGGGGGAGGATAAAACCTACCGTGCCGTCATGAAGCTGGGGGAGGCGACAGACTCTCTCGATCTTACCGGGAAGGTTATCCGGCGTGTGAAAAAACCCCTGCCCAGCAGGGAGGAAATAGAGGCTGTTTCAAAAAAATTCACGGGCATTATAGAGCAAACTCCGCCGATGTATTCAGC
>DSCZ01000624.1 GCA_011048855.1 Desulfobacteraceae bacterium
AAAATAAGGAGATACAAAATGTTGCCGATAAAAAAAATCCTCTGCCCGGTTGACTTCAGTACTCCGTGCTATAAAGCGCTGGCACGCGCCCGGGAGCTGGCAGCCCATTTCTCTTCGACTCTTACGCTTCTGCACGTAGTTTCTCCTATCCCGGTCATCCCCAACTCTACCTTTCCTTCGGCGGCTCACGTTCCGGACCTGCTGAGCGAAATGGAAGAATCCGCGAGCCGGTCCCTCGCCGAGCTGGAAGAGGATTTCGCCGGAAAAGGCATAAACTGCAAAACCATCGTCGTGCATGGTGCGCCCGCGGATCAAATCGTCGCAACTGCATCCGCTGAAAACAGCGAGCTGATAGTGATCGCCACGCATGGAATGACCGGTTGGAAGAGAGTGCTCTTCGGGTCGGTGGCCGAAAAAGTCGTCCGCTATTCTCCCTGTGCCGTGCTCACGATTCGCGCACCGGAGACAGACGAAAAAGAATCTTCAGAATAACCTTTTCGGATGGTCATCCCGTCGGATAGAGCACGGTATATTGAAGGCCGCCGACGGGGAAGGAAATATTTCATCCGGTGACCTCGAACTTCGTTCAGAATTTCGAGATTGAGTTTCGTCACCATCACATGTTCACATCCGCCGGTATGAGTTGTGAGGATCCTGCCCTGCGGATCAAGAGCGAGAGCGGTTCCGGGAAAGCGATATTTCCCTCCCGACGATCCGGACTGGTTGCATGCAATCACGAAAAGAGCATTATCGAAAGCCCTGGCGGGCAGGTGCCGCAGCCAGCTTTCCAGCTTCTCTTCAGGGGACCCGCGTGGAGAGGCGTGAGGAAAAAAGATGATATCTGCTCCCATCAAAGCCATCATTGTACTTAATTCAGGGAAATGAGATTCGTAACATAGCTGTATACCGTAAAAAACCGGCCCCGCTCGAAATAAGGAGATATCTGAACCGGCCCGGTAAATACCGGCCTCGGGCGGAGGCAGGTGAGTTTTGCGGTGCCTGCCGACAACCCCTTCCGGAGAAACCACAACCTGGATAATAGAGGGTTTATCTGTCTCCTCGTCCCCTGGCTCCACAAGACCCGCAATAATAGTACATCCGCAGGTTGCCGCCGTCCGATGAAGACTCCGAATGACAATCCCGCTCGATCCAGCGACCGCATGGGCCCTCTCCAGGCCCTGCGGATAGCCGGTCGCGGACAGCTCCGGGAAACAGACCAGCGAAGCCCCCGCCGAAACCGCACGGGCGGTCAGGCGTTCGATCGCGGCCAGATTGTAATCCACCTCGCCCGGCCTTGAATCCATGCAAACCGCGGCGACCGTGATGCTGGTCATAAACATTTCCCTTCCATTAATGATGAGACCGTAAAAAGCACCATCCCCGGCTTATCGGCGTCGGGATCGGTATCGGGGTCGAAAAGACCGTCCATCAACTACCGATACCGATGCCGATAGCGCCCCCGACCCCGAGGGACATCGTCGTTTTGACTTTTTACGATGCCGTCATTTATAATTATTTCTTCCTTCGGTTTTCGGGCCTCAAGGCGCGCACTGCAGCCCCGGCCCGCCACATTTCGGAATTCCCCATTTCAGCCAGTTCCGCTTCGAGCCTTTCACGGTAATCAGGTGCGCTGTTCGCTTTGAGAACGATTTCCGTCTCCTTCCCGGAGCGCACGCTTTCGTAAAGTCCTTCGAAAACCGGAGCGACAGCCTCCTTGAAGGGTTTTCGCCAGTCGAGGGCACCTCGCTGGGCTGTAGCACTGCAATTCGCGAACATCCAGTCCATACCGTTTTCGTCCACAAGACGAATCAGGCTCTGAGTAAGTTCCTCCACGGTTTCATTGAAAGCCTCACTGGGGGTATGTCCGTTCTTCCTGAGGCATTCATACTGAGCCTCCATTACCCCGGCGAGCGCTCCCATCAGCACACCCCGTTCGCCTGTCAGGTCGCTGAATACCTCCTTCTCGAAGGTAGTCGGAAAAAGATAACCGGAGCCTATCGCAATGCCCACGGCCAGTGCCCGCTCCCGAGCCTTCCCGGTGGCGTCCTGATGAATGGCAAAACTGGAATTTATCCCCGCCCCGGCAAGAAAATTCCTCCTCAACGATGTTCCCGAACCTTTAGGCGCCACCAGGATCACATCCACATCCTCAGGCGCTACAACTCTTGTCTGATCCCTGTAGGTAATCGCGAACCCGTGCGAGAAGTACAGTGCATCACCCTTTTCAAGGCAGGATTTAATTTCCGGCCAGGTTGCCACCTGACCGGCATCCGAGACCAGATACTGGATCATCGTCGCCCTCTGCGCCGCCTCTTTCAGCGGGAACAGCGTCTTCCCGGGCACAAATCCGTCATCGACGGCTTTCTGCCATGTCCTGCCGCCTTCCCTCTGTCCGACGATCACATTTATCCCGTTATCCCTCAGGTTCAAAGCCTGGCCCGGCCCCTGAACTCCGTAACCCAGAACCGCGACGGTTTCATGATCGAGCACCTCGCGGGCATGGTCAAGAGTAAACTCCTCGGATGTTACAACATCTTCAACGACTCCACCAAAATCAATTTTTGCCATCAATAAGCCTCCTGAAATAAAATTATCCCGGCCGCCGGGCCGGGGAACAAAAGCCTTCATCATTTATCCCGGGCAAGCGCGATCGTCCCTGTGCGGGCGATCTCCTTGATCCCGATATGTTTCAATAAATCGATGAAGGCATCCACTTTGGCTTCATTGCCCGTGACCTCGAGGATATAATCGTCAGGGCCGACGTCCACGACTTTTCCCCGAAATATATCCACATTCCTGAATATTTCAGCCCGCTGCCCCGATCTCGCCCTGACCTTTACCAGGGCCATATCACGTGAAACGATCCCGGCCCCTGTGAAATCATAGACTTTTACAACACCGATTAATTTGT
Organism: Desulfobacteraceae bacterium; assembly: GCA_011048855.1. Next base: position 2,912 of record DSCZ01000624.1, read on the forward strand.
TCAGTTGTTTCTTGATCTGCTCCACCACCGACGCATCACCGCTTGTAACCAGGGTGATCCTGCTCGTCTTCGGGTCCAGAGTCTCGGCCACACACAGGCTCGTGATATTAAATCCCCTGCCGCTAAAAAGCCCCACCACCGAGGAAAGAACCCCCGGAGTATTGTCAACAAGCAATGAAAGTACATGTTTTTCATCATTTAAATCGTTCATTTTTACCTTTATTTGAATTAACCAATCTTATCTTAAACCAACAGCATCTCTGTTATCGGTGCCCCCGCAGGCACCATCGGGTATACGCCCTCTTCCTTCTCCACGATAAAATCCATAATTACGACGCCAGGAGTTTCGAGCCCTTTCTTAAGCACCGGCACAACTTCAGACGGTGCAACAGCCCTGAGTCCTGTCGCCCCGTATGCTTCCGCCAGCTTTACAAAATCAGGAGCATGGGTCATTTCCGTGAACGAGTATCGCCTGTCATAAAACAATTCCTGCCATTGCCGCACCATCCCGAGAAAACCATTATTCAGGATGACCACCTTGACCGCAAGCCCGTATTGCACGGCGGTGGCCAGTTCCTGGATATTCATCTGGATGCTGGCGTCGCCGGCAATATCGACCACCACCCTGTCCGGAAATGCGACCTGTGCCCCGATCGCCGCGGGAAAGCCGAATCCCATCGTACCCAGCCCCCCGGAAGTCAAAAAACAGTTCGGCCGATCGAAATTGTAATATTGAGCCGCCCACATCTGGTTCTGGCCGACCTCAGTACTGATTATCGCCCCGCCCCCGGTCAGTTGGTGGAGTT
>DSCZ01000444.1 GCA_011048855.1 Desulfobacteraceae bacterium
AAGAATGTTTGGCAATCGCGAAAGAAAACAGGCCGGAGCTGAAAGTAGCCGCTCTTAAAGCCGAACAGGCATCAAAGGCAGTGTGGATGGCCAGAAGCGAATTGTTTCCGTCTTTAAGCCTGGTCGGCCATTATGCCCGATTCGGCGATGAGGCATCTGTTTCCGGCAGCGAGTATCAGGACGCGAAAAGCTGGTATGTGATGGCGATGGCCAGCTGGAATTTCTGGGAATGGGGCAAGACAAAGTTTCGCGTTGATGCCAGTAAGGCAAGGGAGAATCAGGCTATTGAAGCGGCCAAAGAGACAAATGATTTAATCACGCTGGAGATTAAAAACGCCTATCTGCAGTTAAAGGAAGCACAAAGCCAGATTGTAGTTTCGGAAAAAGTTATCGAACAGGCCGAGGAAAATTTCCGCATTGCCGAAGAGCGATATAAGGAAAGGGTGGCGACTTCCACAGAAGTGCTTGACGCGCAGACATTACTGACGCGAGCAAGGTCCCAGTATGTCAACGCGCTTGGTGACTACAATATCAATTACGCCAAATTGCAAAGAGCGATGGGGGTTATTCAGCCGTAAATTTTTCGGTTCATAAAAAAATATTTATATCAACAACAGGGGTGTTGAATGAAGAAGAACTATAAAAGCAGATTGATAATTACCGCGCTCATTTTGGCTTCATGCGCGATGCTGTTTGCCTGCGGAAAGAAGAAGGACGGGCTGCCTCCGCTGCCCGAAGTTGCCGTGGTAACAGTGCAGCCTAAACAGGTAGAAATGACCGCGGAATTACCGGGGCGAACATCTGCCTATCTGATTGCCGAAGTGCGGCCGCAGGTCGGGGGAATTATCCAAAAACGCATGTTCAGGGAAGGCTCCTACGTTCGAGCCGGCCAGGCGCTGTTCCAGATTGACCCCGCCCTGTATCAGGCGGCGCTGGCCAAGGCCGAAGCCAACCTTACCACCTTGCAGCTAAGGGTTCAACGCATGGAGGAGCTGCTTGTCGATAAGGCGGTAAGCCAGCAGGAATATGATGACGCGGCAGCGGCACTAAAGCAGATTAAGGCGGAAGTGCAGGCCGCAAGCATAAATCTGAAGTACACAACGATTGCCGCGCCTATTTCCGGACGTATCGGAAAATCCAACGTTACCGTGGGCGCGCTGGTGACGGCTCATCAACCCGCGGCTTTGGCCACGATTCAGCAAATGAATCCCATGTATGTGGATGTTACCCAGTCCACGGCCGATATTCTGCGCCTGCGCCGTCAACTCCAGGAAGGCCAGATACATCAGAAAAGCAAAAATCAGCAAAAAGCCCGCCTCTTTTTGGATGACGGCACAGAATATCCTTTGAAGGGGACTGTCCAGTTTCGCGATGTGACGGTTGACCCGACGACCGGTTCAGTTATCTTGCGCATTGTTTTTCCCAATCCCAAAGGTGTTTTACTGCCGGGAATGTTTGTCCGTGCCGTGTTGCCCGAAGGCGTCAATGAGGAAGCTATTGTGATTCCCCAGCAGGCGGTATCGCGCAACCCCAAGGGCGAGCCTTTCACGTTAATCGTAGATGAAGAAAATAAAGTTCAGCCGCGTCCGCTTGAGCTTGGCCGCGCCATCGGCAATAGCTGGGTTGTCTCGTCAGGCCTTGCGCCTGGCGACAGGGTAATTGTGGAAGGAATGCAGAGGGCAAGACCTGGCACGCCCGTGAACGCCGTTCCTTTTGAGATGGCCGAATCAAAAAGAGAAAAAGCGAATGATTCAAAACAACCTGCAAAAACAAAATAAAGGAGCCTGTAATGCTATCTAAATTCTTTCTGAACCGTCCGGTCTTTGCCTGGGTTATCGCCATTGTCATGATGGCGGCCGGCGGGCTGGCCATCTACAATCTGCCCATATCCCAGGACCCCCCCATGGCCCCCCCGCCTATTTATATTACGGCCTTTTACCCCGGGGCCTCGGCCGAGACCGTGGAAAACAGCGTCACCCAGATCATCGAGCAGAAGATGACGGGCCTCGACCAGATGCTGTATCTGTCGGGCACCAGCGATTCGGCCGGGACCTCTCGTATAGAGCTGACCTTTGCTCCGGGAACAGATCCGGATCTCGCATGGGCAAAGGTGCAGAACAAACTTCAGTTAGCCATGTCGAGCCTGCCAGAGGTGGTGCAACGCACCGGCGTCCAGGTAGGCAAGGCGACCAGGAACTACCTGATTATCGTAGGTCTCATTTCGGAAGACGGCAGCATGGACGGCACCGATCTGCGGGACTATGCCCAGTCCAATCTGGAAAAGGTCCTGGCTCGTGTGCCGGGCGTTGGTGAAGTTGAAAACTTCGGTTTTCCGTATGCCATGAGGGTTTGGCTCAACCCCGACAAGCTGACCGATTATCAACTGACCATGGAAGACATTATCCTGGCGCTTCGGGCCTACAACGTGGAGGTCTCCGCCGGCCAGTTCGGGGGGGCGCCGGCGGTCAAAGGACAACGGTTGAACGCCTCCATCATTGTCCAGCACCTGCTCAAGACCCCGGAGGAGTTTGGGGCCATCCCCCTTCGCACCAACCCCGACGGCTCCATCGTGCGGATCAGGGATGTGGGTCGGACGGAACTGGGGACCGATTACTACGACGTACAACCCTTTTATAATGGAAAACCCACTGCCGCTATGGCCATCCGGATGAGCGCAGGGGCCAATGCCCTGGATACGGCCGATGCCGTCAAGCAGAAACTGGAAGAGATGAGCGCGTATTTTCCCCCGGGCATGAAGGTGGTCTATCCCTACGACACCACCCCCTTTACCATGGTGGCCATCGAGGAGGTGGTCAAGACCCTTTTCGAGGCTATTCTTCTGGTCTTTCTGATCATGTATCTTTTCATGGGGAACATCCGGGCCACCCTGATCCCCACCATTGCGGTGCCGGTCGTGCTCCTGGGGACCTTCGCGGTCATGGGGCTTTTCGGCTTCTCCATCAACATGCTGACCATGTTCGCTATGGTGCTGGCCATCGGCCTTCTGGTGGACGACGCAATCGTGGTGGTGGAAAACGTGGAGCGTATCATGAGCGAGGAAGGAATTCCTCCCAAAGAAGCCACGGCCAAGTCCATGGACCAGATTACCAGCGCCCTGGTCGGCATCGGCCTGGTTCTCTCGGCGGTTTTCGGTCCTATGGTGTTTTTCCCCGGCTCCACGGGAGTCATCTACCGCCAGTTTTCTATAACCATCATCTCTGCCATGCTTCTGTCGGTGGTTGTCGCGTTGATTCTGACACCGGTACTTTGTGCCTCGCTGCTTAAACCGGTTAAATCCGGACACGAGCCGGCGGAAAACGCGCATCCCCTTCTACGTCCTTTTTTTCTTTGGTTTGATCGCATGTTCTTCGGTCTCAGGAAAAGATATGTAAATATGGTTGGTCATTCCTTGACTAAACAAAAACGCTACCTCATTGTTTTCCTAGTAATCGTCGTAGCTATGGGATTTTTATATTTGCGCATGCCCACCGCCTATCTCCCGGATGAAGACCAGGGAATCCTCCTCGCCCAAGTGGTTATGCCGACGGGTTCGACGCTGGAGCAGACTCAACAGGTACTGGATAAGCTCCAGGACTATTTCCTGAAGAACGAAAAAGAGGCGGTGGAATCCTGTATGACGCTTGCCGGGATGGGCTTTTCAGGACGTGCGCAAACTAATGGCATGGTGTTTGCCAAGCTGAAGGA
>DSCZ01000516.1 GCA_011048855.1 Desulfobacteraceae bacterium
CATGGAGAAGCCTCTTTCTCGCTTGCCTCAGTATTTTCATTCGTACGTCGTCTGCCGGATCCTCTCGATACGCTTCAAGGTTGAATGCATCCACAATAAACGATATTTCCTGCCCCAGCGGTGGAAATCTATTTTTCAGCCGTCTACCGTATTCGGAAGGGGTTTCATTCGGGAGCCGCGGCACTCCGCTCCTGCCTCCCCATTTCATTAGAAAATGAAAAAATTGGAGACCATCGCGGCAGCCTTTAAACATCCCAGCAAGTCTTCCCCCAAGCGATATAAAAATCCCCCGTAATCTCCGGAACCACCCGGACAAACCGCCTTCCCCCGGAGACTTTCGGTCCTCTCCAGGCGTTCTCGAAAAAAGCCAGGCGACCAGATACCATAGACCCAGGCCCAGCAGGAACAGTAGAACAATCACGCCGAATACCAGTAACACCCAGCCCAGTATTTCCTCCAACCAACCGCCCTGCGATGCTCCTTCAGCCGATGGGGCCGGCCCGTCCCCGTCTCCTTGAAAAGAAGCGGCAGGCGGCTCAGACCTCATTTTGGCTCCGGCAAACAGAAATCGTAAGATACAGACAAGTACGCGACCCAGTGGCTCGGCGCCGCTTTTCAACATCGCATAACCGAATTCGGCACCGGCCTGCAGAAAAGGCATGAAGAAAAGCACCAGGCCCGCCCCGAATATCAGGATAACGCCTGCGAAGCTCAAAAACAAACCAATCCCCCGGTAGCCCGAAATAAAACCCTTTAACGGCGTTCCGCTGTTTCGGGCGAATCCCATGGCCATCAGGCCGAAAATGAAAAACGGATAAATCATCCCCTCCGTGGTTGGGGTCTTTAATTGAATGCCTCCCTTAACCAGCAACAGGAATTTTACCAGGAAAAGCGCTAAGAGCACGCTCAGCCCCAGATCGAACCGAGAACACACAAGAGTATAATCTGTTGTTTTCCTCGAAAGAGCCACCCCTCTCAACCAAAAAACAAACGCAAAAACAACCAGAATGACAATCCCGAGCCAATCATAATGGCTTTCCAGGCCATTCAAAAAATAAAGAATCCATTCAGGATTTAGATATGAAAAAAAGTGCGATCCGTACGAAGAATAAACAACTCTGGACGTGACCAGCAAAAACCCCAGGGCTTGAAGCCCCAGTACCCATATCACCCTCAGGCCCCTCTCCCTGGTGATCCGGGTAAGCAGAACAGCCAGTAAAAAAACGACCGCCCCGTCAAAAAGCGGAAAAGGCCGATGAACGGCGGACGTCATAATAAACGAGGCACCCGCAATGAGCCAGCTCAATTCCATCACGCCTTGAGAAAACAGCAACACGATATCCCTTTTGAGCATCAAAGCTTCTTAATGGCCTCCATCGTCTGCACGAATTTCATTCAGCCGGTAGACTCGCCGCCATGCTTCCCTTTGGCCTTTATCCGGTTGGGTGTTCGGCCCGCACAAAATATAGGTCACAGGTATTTTTCCTTTCTGAAAATACGTCTCGACGCTGGATATCGCGTCCGGCCGCCGGTATGAAAAGTAAACGCAGCTCACCCCCCAGGGAATCACCTGGGCCTTTTCAAGTATTTCATCGAAGCCTCGATCCATGTGGATGTTCAGCCTTGCCAGGATATTGAGAATCGAAGATGGAGTCGTGCTGTCTCTTCGCACGGGAAGCATCGAAGGGCACTCGTGCACAACACCGTTCGTAACAAATCCCACGGAGCATTTTGCCTCATGAAACCGGACGGCCAGCGACGCCGCCGCCTCGATCATCTGTTCGAAAAGTTCTCGATCGCCTTTTTCTTCGAATCCAGCCACGTCCACTACAAGCAAAATTTTTTCCTGTTTTGAGGGCTCGAAAACCTTTTCCTGCAGCCTGTTGTACCGGGCGCTCGCCTTCCAGTGTATATAGCGGGCAGGCTGACGATGCTGGTAGTCCCTGGTCCCCAGAATGTAAACGGGGTCTTGCACGGGGCTCTTACGCCCCGGGACACCAAAAAGATCTTTTCTTGGAAATGACATAGACTTCAGCGGAACGAGCCTTGGATACACAATGACATCAAGGGTTCCGGTTTCGTTCTTCTCCCTGGGAAAAAACCCCAGCAGATCTCCTGCGACGATGCGGGGCGGTCCAACATGGTGGACACCTCTTCGCAACGCAACCAACCTGTATTCAAAAACGGCCCGCTGATACCAGAACAAAGCGGTTTCCTCGATGATAGACTTATCCTGGGAAGGAAGCCTGAGTGCATCTTCCAACGGTACTGTCATCCTGAGCCAGACCGGCAGGAACTTGGCGTTTTCAGCGGTCACATTCAGGGTGAGGATTTCATCGGGGAAAACTTTTTGTTTATCGACGCCGCAGTTGCAGTGAATGCCGGCGAGGCTGAACCGGCTCCACAATCTTGCGCCCAATCCGGCGCCCAGGATCACAAAGGCAAGAATCGCAAGATCCCGCTGGCGGAATAACAGTGCAGAAAAAAGGACAACTCCCACCAGAAATTCAACCGGCGGGACAATGAACAGGCTTGCCACACGGTTTTCGTTGGTTTCCATGACACAATCTCAGTCGGCGGGTGCAGGGACAGGTATACGATCGAGAACATCCCTGAGAAAATATTCCGCGGTTCCACCCCTCAAACGCTCTTCGTCGTTGAGAAGCAAACGATGAGCCAGCAACGGTACAGCCAGAGCCTTGACATCATCCGGGAGCACATAGTCTCTTCCTTTCAAGAAGGCCATAGCCTGGCCTGCCCGCATAAGGCCCAGTGACCCGCGGGGGCTTGCTCCGAAACGCAGAGACTCATGTCCTCGAGTTGCCCTGACCAAATCGGTGATGTATTCCCTCACAGGCGCTGAAATCCGTACCTTCCTGCGTGCCTGCTGAAGTCGGGAAAGTTGAGAAGGGTCGGTGACGGCCTCGAGACTTTCAAGCGGATCTTTCTCGCGGAAGCGCTCCAGGATCGCCATCTCTTCATCCCTTTCGGGGTAACCAAGCCGCAATCTGAGCAGAAACCTGTCCATCTGTGCCTCGGGCAGGGGGAAGGTCCCCTCCATCTCAACCGGATTCTGCGTCGCAATAACAAAAAAAGGCCGCGGGAGGCTGTATGTTTTACCGTCCACGGTAACCTGCCTTTCCTCCATGCTTTCAAGCAGACTCGACTGGGTACGAGGGATGGTCCTGTTTATTTCATCGGCAAGCAGGATATTGGTTACCACCGGACCCGGCTGAAACGTAAACCGCCCTGCCTTTTGATCGTATATCGTAAACCCGGTGACATCGCCCGGGAGTAGATCGGGCGTAAACTGCACCCGGCGAAACGACCCGCCTATGCTTTTTGCCAGGGATTTAGCGATCAGGGTTTTCCCGAGCCCCGGAACATCGTCCAGCAACACGTGGCCTCAGCCAGCAGGGCAACCAGCAACAGTTCCACAACAGGGTGTTTTCCAACCACCACCCGTGATACGTTTTCGATTATCCGTTCGCACACTGAGAAGTCAAAGCCGGCATCCATCGAATATGAGACACTGTCGGTTGCCTCTGTTTTGAGCATTTGGATCTATACCTCCTTAGTTTCCATCCGGAAATGGTCCTTTTGCCCAATCTCTACGTCAAACTGCGGGCTTTCTTGTGCGACGTACTCCAGTACGTCTCCGCGCAAGCCCTTGTTTTTCTTGATCTTGGGCAAAATC
>DSCZ01000392.1 GCA_011048855.1 Desulfobacteraceae bacterium
GGCCGGAGCCGATCAACCCGGCACCGCCGGTTACCAGGATACGTTTCTGCTTTGAGAGGGGCATCGCGTAACCTTCAGTCTGACGATGATAAATCGAAAACGGGGTGCAGCCGAGGGTGTGAACCCTTTTTTGCACCCCGTTTTCTTCTTATAAAGGAATACACACGCAGAGGCAGAGTCTATACGCACCCGGTGGGTTTCGGCAATCCCGCCATTTTACATGCGCCCTTGCCGGGTCCGGATGGAAAAAGTTCGTATATATATTTGAGCTTGAAACCGGTGACTTTCGAAAGGATTCTCACCATCGGCGCGATGCCGTTTTTCTTGTAGTAATCCTGGAGCACATTTACGACTTTCCAGTGCTCGTCGGTCAGTTCCTCAATGCCTTCTTCTTTTTTGACATGCCTGACCCATGCTTCGTTCCAATTGTTGAAATCGTCGATGAAGCCATCTTCATCTACATTGAAGGTGTGCCCTTCAAATTCTACCGTCGGCATAGTCCATTTCCTCCTTTATTTTGAATATCCAGCCCCTGTGCCTATTCCTTCGCTGCGATAATCTTAAACAACGGAATATAGTTGTCCGGATTGTACTTGTCAATACTTGATCAAGCAGCGGACGGCAATTTTTTGTTCAATCGTTTAAGCGAACGTGCCGAACGGGTTATCGCCTGCGCCCATGCCGGGGTTCCAGCTGCATGGATATGGGTATAGACTCCCAGTACGTTTTTGAAGCACATACCGTCCCTTCTTCCGTCAATGCCATGTCCCCTGTTCACTCTGAACGCGAAAGAGAACCCTTTGTCGGAGGTCAGGACCGGCTCGGAATAGTGAAATTCATGTCCCTTGATAATGTCCCCAGGTCTGAAATACGGGTTTTCTCCTACTGTTTCGAGAATCGTGTAACCGTGTCCCCTGGGTTTTTTTTTCAAAATGAAATCGACCGGAAGTACTCCGGCCATTGGATAAAAACGGTCGCCGACATGTAAACCGCGTCCCAGGTACATGAATCCACCGCATTCGGCATAAATCGGAAGCCCGTCGTCGGCTGCGGTTTTGAGGGAATTCAGAAACGTGGTGTTTGAAGAGAGAAGCTCGGGTTGAGTTTCCGGGAACCCTCCACCTATGTACAGCGCATCGAGCGGTGGAAGAGCCCCGTCTGCGATTGAATCCAGCTCGATCAAGGACGCTCCCGCCCTGGCCAGTGATTCCAGATTCTCCGGGTAGTAAAACCAGAAGACGCTGTCCTTTATAACCCCTATGCGCAGAGGAGCCCGGGTCGAGGATCCAGGGGCAGGGATGGCGGAATCCCCGTAGTCCGGGTTTTTCTCCTTGTCGGGACGACCCGGTGGACGACCAGGTGAAGGACTTCCGGTAAGGAACCCTTTGTGTTTACCTGTGGCTGCAATTTTTCTAATTAAGCTTAAATCCAGATATTTAAAAGCAATATCTTTTGCCCAGGATACGGCTTCGGATCCGCAACGCTGTTCCTGGTGCGGGACGAGCCCCATGTGCCGTTCGGGGAACGGATCGTTTTTGAGCTTCGGCACCGCTCCGACCACCGGTATCTCGCAGTAGCCTTCGACCGTTTCTCTAATGAGTTTTTCCTGCCGCGGGCCTGCAACCCGATTGAGGATCACCCCGTTCAATTCAATGTCTGGATCGAAGACCTGGCAGCCTTTGACGATGGCCGCTACCGTCCTGGTGACCATGGTGACGTCGACGATTAAAATCACCGGCAGATTCAAAAGTTTTGCAAGTTCCGCAGTGCTGCACCGGCCCCGGGTATCCAGTCCGTCGTACAGGCCCCGGTTTCCTTCCACGAGAGCTATATCGGCTCCGGCGGCGTGCCGGGAGAATGATTCTTTGATCTGGCTTGCGTTCATCATGAAGGAATCAAGATTACGACAGGGCGAGCCGGCCGCAAAAGAATGCCATCCGGCGTCGATGAAATCCGGACCTTTTTTAAATGCTGCGACCTTAAAGCCTTCTTCATGCCAGGCGGCGATCATGCCGACCGAAAGGACTGTTTTTCCCGAACCGCCCTTCAGCGCGGCGATGCAAATGGATTCAGCGGGACGAGTCATTGCCTCACAAAAACTTCCTTTCCAGGAGATTTAGGATTTTCAGCCGTCAAAACCTATGGTTTTCGAGCGGTTTCTTAAATGGCTGATTGGTCGTAATTTGGAGCACGCCGGGCATCGATTGTCAATATAAAATGGAAAGTTTTTTGTTGACACGGTATGATTTTTTTTACTATAACTTACGGCCGGTGAAGGAAAATGCGTTAAGTTGCAATGTTTACAGGCGCTTGCGTGGAATACCCAGCAGGATGGGATTTCCGCGGGTGTCCGAGTTTGTTTTTTTGAGGCAGAGGAGGTGAATTGCAGAGGTCGGCACTATTTTAAGCTCCTTGAAGAATACTAAATCAGCAACCTAATTTAAGGAGGCAGTCATTATGGCTTTCGAACCAAGGGAACCACAGAAAGAACTGAAGTACGAAGAGTTGCGCATCTACTCCGATGACGAACTCAACAATTACACCGAAGAAGAGCTGGTTAATTTCAAGTGCAAACACAAAATTCCGATGATGGAGGAACTCGAGTCGGGCCCGTGGCCAAGCTTCGTCGCCGACGCGAAGCGTGAAGCCCTGAGGCGCAGAAAACTGCCCAAAGACCGGATGATGATCGCTGCGGAAGTTGTCGAAGATCTGCTTGGACAGCTCGAATTGTCCTTTGAGCACGGCGAGACACACTGGAAGCATGGTGGAATCGTCGGTGTCTTCGGATACGGAGGCGGCGTGATCGGAAGATATTCCGACGTTCCGGAGAAGTATCCATCGATCGCACATTTTCATACAATGCGGGTGAACCAGCCGGCCAGCAAGTTCTACAATTCCGACTATCTCCGCACGATATGTGATCTCTGGGAATACCGCGGCAGCGGTTTGATGAACTTCCACGGCTCCACCGGCGACATCATATTCCTGGGTACATTCACCGAGCAGCTGGAACCGATTTTTTATGAACTCGGCCATGTGCTTCAGCAGGATCTGGGTGGTTCGGGTTCGAACCTGCGTACTCCTTCCTGTTGCCTTGGCAAGGCCCGGTGTGAGTGGGCATGCTATGACACCCAGGATTTGTGTTACGAACTCACCCATTTTTATCAGGATGAACTTCACCGACCGGCTTTTCCCTATAAGTTCAAATTTAAGTTCGATGGCTGCCCTAATGGCTGCGTAGCTTCCGTTGCGCGGGCCGATATGTCCTTCATCGGCACGTGGAGGGATGAAATCCGGATCGACCAGGAAGCCGTTAAAGCTTATATGAATGGAGAGATCAAGCCAAACGGCGGTTCCCATCAGGGCAAGGACTGGGGACCGTTCGACATTCAAAAAGAAGTCCTGGATGTCTGCCCCACCCGCTGCATGTGGATGGAAGACGGCAACCTTAAAATCGACAACGCCGAATGCATCCGGTGTATGCATTGCATCAACGTTATGCCCCAGGCGCTTCGCCCGGGCAAGGACACCGGCCTGAGTATATTGTTCGGCGCCAAGGCTCCGATTCTGGAAGGCGCCCAGATGGGTGTGCTCGCCATTCCGTTTATGAAAGTCGAACCCCCATACGATAACGTAAAAGAATTGATTGAAAAGGTTTGGGACTGGTGGATGGAAGAAGGCAAGAACCGTGA
>DSCZ01000150.1 GCA_011048855.1 Desulfobacteraceae bacterium
CATTGAGAGGAAGCTGGTGTTTTTCCAGGGCGGAGGGTTTCATCAAGATTCGGATCTCACGTTTGAGGCCGCCGATAACCTCTGTCCCGGCGACACCACGAACACCCAGAATCCGGTCCTGCAGCCAATTCTCCGCCCAGTCCCGAAGCTTTACCGGGCTCCAGCGATCCGAACTGACCGTCAACTGTATTACCGGAAGCTGCGACGGATCGGCTTTGAACACATAGGGGGCTTCTATATCATCCGGGAGTTTTCGTTGGGCGCGGGTCAACGCGGCGAGAACATCCTGGAATGCAATATCGATGTCTGATCCGTATTCAAAATTAACTTCCAGGTTGTATTGCCCTTCAATAGACGAGGATTCGAGGTAGTCTAAACGATCCACGGTTGACATAAGCCGTTCGATGGGATCGGCGATTTCCCTTTCTATTTCCTCGGGAGTGGCTCCGGTCCATGTAATTTGAACCCTGACCAGCGGATGGGTGATGTTGGGCAGGTAATCCAGTGGCAGCCGCCAGAGACCGTAAAGCCCGAGAACAACGAGCGCGATCACGATGGCGCTGGTGGCCAGGCGGCGGTGGACGGCGTATCGGGTGACTTTCATTGCATGCCGCCCCCTTCTTCGTTTTTCTGTCCGGGCGGCGATCCTGCTTTCCCTTTGTTCTTCCCTCCTCCGGATTTTTGAGCCTCCCCCGCGTGAACTTCAGCCCCGCTTTTGAGCTTTTCATTACCGGCGATGATGATCTTATCACCAAATTGGATCCCCGAAACGATCTGAATGCGGTTGCCTGATTCGACACCTGTTTCCACGGTTCTCGCGACGGCTTTTCCGTCTTCAACCACAAAAATCATTCTGCCCTTGGGCCTGGTGACCAGGGCCTCCGTGGGAACGGTGACAACATCGTCCAAATTTTCAAGCACAACATTAAGCCGGGCAAACATGCCGGGAAGCAGGCGCGGGCCTTCAATTAAAGCAATTTCCACGGTCCGCGTGCGCAGGCGGGAGTCGAGATACGGGTACACACGTTCCACCCTGCCCTGAACGACCTCATCATAATATGCATCCAATCTCACATCCACATGCATTCCGACGGACACCGCCGCCGCGTAATTTTCCGGCACCGCCGCACGAACCACCAGGCTGGCGGGATCATACATTTCCAGAAGCACGGCACGAGGAGCCACAAACTCACCTTCCTTCACATTCACGCGCGACACAACTCCGGTCCAGGGAGCTGTGATGATATAGTCCTGTGCCCTTTCCTCAGCCTGGGCGAGTTGGGCACGGACCTTCTCATAGGCGGCCCTGGCCTGATCGAGCTGTTCGCCGGGCAGGGCTTCGCTCTCGACGAGCCTTTTGGTTCGAATCAGGTTGTCCTCCTCTTTTTTCAGTTCTTCTCGAAGAGAGGCGATCAGTGCATCAACACCTTTCTTTCGTCCGATTGAAAGCACCGACTCTCCCACTTTCACCAGGTCACCCTCGCGCACGCGAATTCCGACAACAGGCCCTTCTGCGGGAGAAGCCAATCTGGCGACACGATAGGGTTCGACGGAGCCGGTCAGCTCCAGTGTTTTAGAAATTTTCGACTTCGAGGCGGTAATAACCTCTACCCGGGGAACCGGTTTTTTCCCGGCATGTTGTTCTACTTCCGGTTTGCCGGAAGGAACTTCCTGGAAAAAAAAGATCCCGGCTGCCACGAGAATTCCAATGATCAAGACTGCGAAAAGGAATTTCTTCTTCATTCTGATCCCATCGCCAACTTAAGGTGAGCTATTGCCGTGTGATATTCACCGAGTACCCGGTAATAGGTAGTTTCAGACTCCAGGAGCGCGGCTTGCGCTTCGAGCACATCCACAATGGTTCCCCTGCCGAGATTATATTTTTGCTGCTCTATGCGTAGGCTCTCCTTTGCCTGGGTGATGGATTTCCGGATCGCGGAAGCACGTTCGCGGGAAGACTGCACATCGAGCAAGGCGCTTTCGACTTCAAGCCTCACATGGAGATTCAGTAAACGCAGACGTTCCTGGGCGGCGTTGAGATTGGCCTGTTGTTCACGAATGTTCGCATCAACCCGCCCTCCATCAAAAACAGGCACTTCCATTACAAGGCCGACCTGACCGGCGTCCGTCTGTTTATCACCTGCGCCTGAGGTGGATCCCACGGCGAAACGTCCGCCGTATTTGCCTTGGACGGAAACCGTGGGCCAGCCCCCGGACCTGGCTGAATCAACTTTTTTGGCCTGCGCCTCCAAAGAAGAACGCGCGGCCTTGTAGTCGCCGCGTGATTTCCAGGCCCTGGAAAGAGCTGCCTCCAGGCTTGGAACCGGATATTTTTCCTGAAGCTCCAGTTCACCGCTTGGAAACAGTTCCACATCAGAACCTTTCAAACCAAGCAGATTGGCGAGGATTCGCTGTTGAATCGACAGTAGGTTTTTTTCCCGGACCAGTTTCTGTTCGATATCAGCCAGGCGGACATCCGTACGCATTCGATCCACTTTTGCAGCTTTTTTCGCTGCCACCAGGGCGTCAATTCGCTTTACATGCTCTTCCAGGGCTTTCCTGGAAAACAACAAAGATTCGATAACATATCTCTGCGAGAGCATGCTGTAAAAGACGCTGGAAACATTAAAAACGAGCTCCTCTCGACTGCGGGCCAGGCGCTGTAAAGCGGCTTGCCGGAGGAGCTCTGCGGCCTTTACTTCGTTGTCCAGCCGCCCGGCCGTGAAAATCGGCACAGACAAAACAAGATCACTTGAAACAACATCCCGGGTGAAAATCCCCGGTTCCCCATCCCGGCGGGCGGAAATAAGTCTTTGTTCATCCAGGTGGTGATTATATTGCCCGACAACGCCAAGCCTGGGCAGCCTTGCCCCTGAAGCATGGTCCCTCCTGGCGTCGGCGGCGCTCGCGTCCCACCCTCGAGCAGCCACTTCGGGGTTGTTTTCAAGCGCCGTTTCGATGGCCTGTTGCAGCGTCAGCGCTCCCTCGGGGATTTTGAGCCGTCGATCCGCCGGTGAGTATTCCGGAGAAGGCGGGCCGTTCCATTCAACCGGCTTGTACGGGTCGGTAGGTTGCATGGCTGTGCATCCGCCGAGCAATATCAAAATTATCAGGACAGGAAGTACCTTCATCGTAGCCCCATCTCTTTATTATCCAATGTGCGAAACGCCAATGTTCGCATAGAAAAAGTTTAAAGCCATTCCCGGAAACCGCTGCGTCGCCACAACGGCACTACACGGAAAGCTTCTCCCACCGGAGCAGGTGAGCGACAAACATTCCGACGATAAACCCCCATGCCAGGTTGGACGCCAGGGTTATTCCCAGGATCAATGTAGCCACGTAATAGTCCTTTCGGCCGTCCAAAAACATGATCGTTAGAGAAAGCTGGGAGCCGGCGAACACCAGCAGAACGCCCAGGACGGACATGGGAAGCAGGTTGAAAAAGCTGATGATATTGCCGCCGAGCAGAATCGCCAGGGCCACAAAAAGCAAACCGATCATCAGGTTTGAGCCAGCCGTGCGTGCCCCGAACCTGTAGTGTGCCGCCAGTCCGCCGGCCCCATGGCACAGCGGCATCCCACCCAGACAGAAGCTGAAAAAATTAGCCAGGGCCATACTCACGCAAGCCCTGCGATTGGTAATCTTTGCAGACCGCTCGCCGAAATAATCCCTTGACAGATCTGTGTAGGCA
>DSCZ01000033.1 GCA_011048855.1 Desulfobacteraceae bacterium
AAATATAATAATTTATTATGGATTTTATAAAGATTAAATCCTATTTTTTCCGGTGTTTTCGGAGTGACGAAATGAAATTTTGGCCTGGCCCGCATCTCTGTTCCTTATGTCAAAACTTCGTTTCGACACTCCTGCACCGCCGACTGAAATTTCTCCTTCATGTTCTGCAGGAGCGGCATCCTCGCCGCGATGTCCTTTCAGCGCACCGGTATTTTCACGGTAAACTGGAGTAATGTCAATTCCTGTGCTATATGAAGTCCAGCTGAATCAACGAGGAGGAATTATGCTTAACAGCTTCGATTATCACTCGAGTACCAGTTACGAGCGGGGTAGTCTCGGGGGGCATTATCTTGATTGGAGGGCAAAACCTGAACCTTTCAAAACTTATGAAGGTTTGGAACAGGTTCACCTGAACAGGGAGGTGGATTATATACGCCGGGACTTGATGAAGCTGCTTTGCGCGCCCGACGACGAGGCCCGTTTCGAACCGTTTGTGGATAAAGAAAAACTAGCGTTTTTCCTTGTCATGACCGAAGCGCTCTCGGCGGAAGTTCCTTCGGCGGGTGGTGTATTGTATTTACGGAGCCCCGCCTCGGCCGGCGCCTTGTATCCAACCGAAATTTATGCGGCCGTTCATCAGGCTGCGGGCCTGGAGTCAGGAATCTACCACTTCAATCCGCTCGATTTTTTATTGACGAGATTGAGGTCCGGGGATTTCCGTGCGTTTTTACACGAGGTGGTCGGAAAGGAAGGTGATTTCACCCAGGCCGTGACGTTTTTTTTTACGGCGATTTTTTTCAGGAGTGCGTGGAAGTACCGTGCGCGGTCCTACCGTTACCACCTGCTTGACACGGGCCATGTCGTGGAAAACCTCGTATTGATACTGAAGGCGATGGGGCTTCGATACCGTGTTTTGTGCGATTTCGATGACGATCGGGTAAACCGGCTGCTGGGGCTCGATGGTACCGGGGAGGCGGCGCTTTCCATGGTTTCGCTGGAAGGAGCCGGGCAGAAGCCGCCGGGGGGCGGGACCGAAATCGAAGACCTTCCGGCGTCCGTACTGAATGCCGGCCGGGTACCCGCGAAAGAGACCGATTATCCTTTGATCCGGCTTATGCATGAATCCGGGAAGGGGATATACAGGGAGAATTATGAAACGGTAAACACTTTTTTTCCCTTTAAAGCCGTTCCGAATCAATTCAACCGAATCGGCGGCGTTCCTGACGGGGCGGGCCTTTCTCCCTATCCCGACTGCGTTGTTCTACGGCGGTCCCGGCGGGAGTTTATTCCGGAGCCGTTGTCAAAGGAGCATCTTTCAATGTTTCTGCATGCCCTTTCCGTGTCCGAAGAGCAGAATTGTTTGAAAGCTCTGGCCACCGGTTTCATCGCCGAAAACGTGCGGGGAGTGGAACCGGGTGTCTACATTCTCGATCGGGAAAACCGCCGCACCGGCTTGGTGTTTCCAGGGTTTTACACCGAAAAGATGGCCGATGTCTGCTTGAACCAGGCATGGCTTGCCGGCGCTGCAGTCCATTTTCTGTTTCTTGCGGACCTGGAGTTGCTGGATGCCGTGTATGGGCCCCGAGGGTACCGGTACGTGATGCTGGGTGCGGGTAGGATGGGGCAGAGAATTTATGCGGTATCGACGGCAATCGGCCTTGGCTGCTGTGGTGTAGGGGCCTTTTACGACGCGGAAGCCGCTGAACTGCTGGGATTGAATCAAGGAGCCCGGATGTTGTATCTTGTTGCGGCCGGGCTTGTTGATCGGAGAGGGTAGGGCGGTATTTAGAAAGTTTTCATCCGGAAACGCCGGATGGGTATTGTTTTATGGAGGAATGAATGAGCGATCCACTGGATGATTTCGTTAAAGACCTGCAGGATCAGATTTACCAGGAAACGAAAGCCACGTATGGGGAGGTTTGTTTCAAGCGCTGGCTCGAGCCGCTGTATATGGGGAAAATCGAAAATGCAGACGGTCACGGACGTGTGACCGGCTCCTGCGGGGATACGATAGAAATCTTTTTGAAATTCGACGGCAACAAGGTTGCCGATGCTTCTTTTCGAACTGATGGCTGCGGTTCAAGCACCGTTTGCGGGTCGTTCACCGCTGAACTTGCACTGGGAAGGACGCCGGATGAACTCGTCGATATTTCGGGTGAGACGGTTTTGGAGATCCTCGGAGGTCTTCCGGAAGAAGACCGTCACTGTGCTTTCCTGGCAGTAGAGTCTTTGCAGGAAGCACTGAACGATTATATGATAAGGCAAAGGGGTTGAAACGCTGACAGTCCCGAACCCAGCCGCTTCATCACGTTTCATGATTTCCGGGCAGTGGATGAAGGTTGCAGGTTTTTGCGCTTTTGTGATTATTCCGGCCGGGATTCGGGGAACTTGATGGCCTCAATTCGTGTATCACGGGCAAGTTTGAATGTGCAGGTGAACATGGCTGCGACGCGGTTTTTGTGATCGCACACTTCGGTGCGCCCTTCTATCAGGCGATCACCTGAAGGGGCAACGTGCGCATACGCAGTGATCATACCCTGTTTAATAGGGTGGAGATAGCGCATCTGCATGGCGGTGGTGGCGAAATGCGATCCCGGTGTGATGATGCTTTTAATCGCCATAACCACCGCGGTGTCGGCCAGTGTTGCGATGGCTCCGCCGTGCATCAGGCCGGCGCCCTGGGCATAGTCTCTCAAAAACGGCATGGTCAACGTCGCGCGACCGTCGACCGCCTCTTTAATCGTAATGTTCAACAGTCGCTCGAAGGGCGCACACGTAATCCACTCGTCCATCTCAAATTGGTGGGGGCCTGTGAAAAATTCGGGTGCGTCCATAGCGTCCTGTCCGCTTCAAACCCTCATGACTGGAACGGCGGGAGTGTTTTCCCCTGAGGATTAAAAATCTGTCTTTCCCCTCTCGGTGCCGGGGCGGTATCTGGGTTGAAAAAGGAACGGAGTTCCCGGATCTCATCCCTTCTGGTTTAAACTCCGTGCCTGTTCCACCAGTAAAGATTTAAAACGGTCGAGTGTCAACGTATAGCCCTGGATAGGAATGCCCATCCAGTCCGAGTATTCCAAAAATTCTTCCGGTTTTTCAGCCATATATTGGTCAACAAATCCGATTCCGTCAAGGACGACGGCGCCCCCGGTGTGCCTTGGGAAATTCTCGTTGGCCAGGCCTCTGTCCCATCCCTTGAAAACCTGGTGGCGGAACTGGATCCATCCGGGCGTCATCCACCAGACTTTTTCCCCGCCTGCAACCTCTTCGGCGATCCTGTTCCGTTCCTCTTCTCCGGCGATCATGTCCATGCAGTGGGTGGCCTCGATTCTCGCGACACCCGAGCCTTGCTCTTCAATAATTTTACGCATGGTCCGTGTCGGATTGTCGGCGTTAACATAACAGAATTTACCGCCGTAGACGACAAGAATTTTCCCGGCTTTCTCTTTTGCTTTTCCGATACGCTCAACCAGCTGCCTTTCGAGTTCGCGGCAGTTTTCGTGAAGTCCCGGTGTTGTGAAGAACAGGTGCCGGGTGTCAAGGAAGCCTTCCTTTTTAAGATGGTTTAATTCCAGGCTCAAGGTCCCGCAGGAGACGACGGCTATATCCGCGAACGAAACATTTTCCATGAGAATTCCTCCAAACGTACATGAACAGCCCGGTGTGTCTGTTCACACCCGGGCATGAAAGCAC
>DSCZ01000066.1 GCA_011048855.1 Desulfobacteraceae bacterium
ATTATGATCTTATCGTAATCGGCGCCGGGCCTGCGGGCATGGCGGTTTCGGCTATGGCTTCGGAAATGGGCTTGAAGGTGGCCACGGTTGAAAAAAGGGCGCTCGGTGGTGAATGCATGAATGTTGGATGTATACCGTCGAAGGCTCTCCTCCGAATAGCCAAACTGCGACATTCCGCGGACACATTCGGTTCCTACGAACTTTCCGAAAGTGAAAAGCCCTCGGTCCGCAGGCCTTTTGAACGGATCGCGGAGCACCTCGCTTTTATTGACGAGAAAAAAACGAGCGGGATGTTTAAAAAGGTTTCCAGGTTGAAGCTTGCGGAGGGAGCGGCGTCTTTCGTGAATCCGCATACCGTGGAGGTGGCGGGTGAAAAAATGTCCGCCAAACGTATATTCATCTCGGTCGGCACGAGGCCTGCTGTTCCGCCCATTCCTGGAATCCGAGACGGTGGATATACTGACCAATGAAACCATCTTTAAACTGGACGAGGTGCCCGGCAGCATGGCGATTCTCGGGGGCGGTGCTATAGGCTGTGAAATGGCGCAGGCCTTTACCCGGCTGGGTACAAAATGCGCGATCATTCATATGGATCAGCATCTGATGCCACAGGGGGATCCGGATGCCGGCAAACTCCTGGAGGAGCATTTTCGGAAAGAGGGAATAGATGTATATAACTCGGCCAAATTGAGTAAAGTGGAAAAACGAAACGGTCATATAGCGGTCGAAGCCGAGGGCGGCATCACTATACAATCCGAACGTCTGCTTGTCGCCGCCGGCAGAAGATACGACTTCGATGCATTGAAACTCGAAAACGCGGGTGTCCGGTTCGACCCCCGAAAAGGCATAAACGTCGACAAATACCTTCGGACCACATGCAAAAACATTTACGCGCCGGGCGACTGCAACGGTCATTTTCTCTTCTCACACGCAGCGATGCACCAGGGAATGATCGCCCTGATGAATTCGATGCTCCCCGGGCCGATGAAAATGGATTTCCGGAAATTTGTCGTCCCGTGGACGGTTTTCACCGATCCGCAGATTTCGGTGGTGGGTCTCACAGAAAAACAGCTCAAGGAACGGGGTATCGATTATGAAGTCATTGAAAGCCGCTACGAAGACTACGGCGCCGCGATAGCCGAAGGCATCCCGGTGGGCTTCGTCAGGGTTTACGCGGGAAAAGGACTGCTTGGCCGCGGCAGGATACACGGAGCGGTGATAGCCGGTGAAGGCTCGGGGGAAATGATAAACGAGTGGGGCCTTGCCATACAAAAAAAACTGCGCATGACTGATATCATGATGCTTCAGCACAGTTTTCCGACAATGGGCTTCTTGAGTAAAAGAACCGGGGAAATGTGGATGATGAACCGGATGACCCCCTTTGTCAAAAAGATTACGAGGCTTATGTTTTAAGGAATTCGCATGTTATCGCCCACAGGTCGGGCGGAAAAATTTTTTCTACATTTTCCGCGATCCAGTGCTCCACGGGTCCGTAATACGCCTCTGCGATGCCGCCGGTGATGCAGGCAAGAGTATCGCTGTCTCCCCCCAGGGAAACCGCATTTCGGATGGCATCTTCATAAGATTCGGAATCCAGGAACGCGATGATCGCCTCAGGCACGGTGCCCTGGCACGATATATCGAATCCGTAGGAAGGCCTGATCTCATCCACCGTGCGTTCGAGATTGTAGCCGAAGCGGCTGGATATTTCTTTTTTGATCAATTTCTTGTCTTTAACGGTTCTGGCGAGGTAAATCGCAAGTGCGGCCGCCTGGGCTCCCTTTATTCCCTCAGGGTGGTTATGGGATATTCGTGCGCTCCTGTCGGCCTCGCTAAGAACTTCATCGATCGAATCGAAAGCCAAGCCCACCGGAGAGACACGCATGGCTGAGCCGTTCCCCCAGCTGTTGTAAGGAACTGGGTTTTCCGAATAAAGCCAGCCGATAAAGGATCCGCCATAGCCGGCATTAGGATACTTTCGGCCGATCTTCCGTATCCATTTTTGATAATCCCCGTCTTCCATTATCGCTTTCGCCACCGCGACCGTAAGCACCGAATCATCGGTGAACCGGCAGTCAACATGGAAAAACGGAAAATCCTTCGACTTTATCGGCCGGTGCTCGTAAACCGAACCAATGATGTCTCCTGCAATTGCGCCTATCATCTTTCCCCCCTTATTCAATACTGCCCATACTGTTCGAAACATTAATCCCGCTTACGGTTCTCCGTCTGCCAGGGCCATTTACCTTCGACCTCCAGGTGAAGCGTGAAGATCAGAAAAGAGCGGATCAAAATTATCAATCCGAGCATCGCTATGTTTTCGAATGTTCCTGCAACCACGACCGTTCGGATTATATCACCGGCAACAAGGAACTCGAGGCCCAGGATAATCGAACGTCCGAGTTGACGCCTGTACAGAAGATAACGATCACCTTGCGCCTGGTTTCCAAAAGGTTTAACAACCTGGAACGTCGAAACGATTATTCCGATTGCGATAACCACCACCCCAACCGCTTCGATTCCATACCCCACAACGGATATTATTTCCTTGAAATCCATCGTCCGCCTCTCCATCATGTTATCCTGAGATGAACCCGAAGCCTTCAACAACCCGGATTCCGAGAGATCTAAATCAACCTCTTTAAGATGAACCGAGCAGTTTAACGCTGTCAAGGAGATTCCTGAAGCTTCCAGCGGGAGGATAGCGTATTGCGGAAACATTTCAGTTGTATTAAAGTCATTTCAGGAGGCCGCCGTGAACCGCTTTGAAATTTCAAAAGCTTTTTTTTTATGGTTAATCCTGCTACCGGCAATGGTCACGTTTTGCTTGATCACACCGGCACCATGCTTCCCGGCCGAAATCACTTTAACATTGGAAAATGAAAAACTTTCCGTATGCGCCCATCAAGCTCCTTTGAAGGATGTTCTCAAGCGTCTCGCAGGGTTTGGAATCCGCGTACGGATCGACCCGGCAATCAATCCGGAGATAACCGTTTCCTTCCAGGACCGTGACGTGGCGTCAGGACTCCAGGCTGTTTTAAGGCATCTCAACCATGTATTGATATGGGAAAAACGTTCAGAAAGCCGCTCATCAACAGAGTGCCTGGTGGAAATCCAGATATTTCAGCCGGGAGGAAAAGACCGCATGATTCCCCTCGAAGGCGACCGAAATCTTTCGATTTCGCGGGACCCTTCTACAGGCGCCATCTATGTATCTAATGAAATACTCATACGTCCGGAACCGGGGACAGGGGCGGATGAAATCGAAGCCATCATAATCGGGGCCGGAGGAACAATTCTGATGATGGTCGAAAACAGGGGGGTATACAGGATCGTTCTGTCCGATCAAACCGATATCCATCTATTACTGGAGCATCTCGGGAAAGAAGAAAAAATGGGTCGGCCGGAACTGAACTACGCCTATTCTGCAGCTCAGCCCTTCCATTCTACCGGTGGCAGGCGAATTCCCGTGCTGCCCGCGGCCACGGGTACTCAAAAGACTGCCGGCGCTCCGGTGGCGGTTTTAGACAGCGGTGTAACCTTCGTCCCTGGACTCGAAGGCATTGTTGTGACCGGTATGGATGCGCTCGAACCTGCAGACGATTTTGCAGACAGCCTGGGGCATGGGACACAAATGGCACTTATAGCTTCGGGGGTGGTAGCAACGTTA
>DSCZ01000217.1 GCA_011048855.1 Desulfobacteraceae bacterium
CTTTTACAATGGGTCCGAAACAGGAAACCGTGGATAATACGGCTATCACCAATACTACATGGAGCCATGAAGCCCTTGAAATCCTTTGCGTCATTATGCCACCCGCTCTTCTTCCTTGATCTTTTTTCGTTCGAACAATGCATACACCGTGGGGATCACGACAAGCGTTATAAGGGTGGCGCTCATGAGACCCCCGATGATCGCTCGTGCCATCGGCGCCTGCGCCTCGCCTCCTTCTCCAAGACCAAGGGCGAGAGGTGTCATCGCCAGCATTGTGGTCGTTGCAGTGGTCAGAATCGGGCGCAGTCGGCGCCTGCCCGCTTCTTCGATCGCCGCGGAAATCGAGAATCCATCCCTTCGGCGGAGAAGGTTTATGTGGTCGACCAGCAGTATGGCGTTATTGACGACGATGCCCCCGAGCATGATGCAGCCGATGTAGGACTGGATATTGAAAGTGGTTTCTGTCAGAAGCAGCATCAGGATAACTCCTATTGCGGCGAGCGGAACCGAAAACATCACGACAAAAGGATACCGAAGGGATTCATACAGGGATGCCATCACCATGTATACCAGTATCAACGCCAGAATAAAACTGATCAAAAGTTCGCGGAACGCGTCCTGTTGTTCTTCGTAATCCCCCCCTAATATTATCCCGAAATCTTTTGGAACCGGGATTGTTTTGATGCCGGACTTTACGTCCGCTATTATCGACCCCATATCTCTGCCACTGATATTAGCCGTTATATATACTACCCGCTCCTGGTCTTTGCGCTCGATGAACACCGGACCTTTATGAGGTTTCACATCAACGACGTTTCGAAGTATCACCTGGTCTCCGTCGGCGTTTGTGACCGGGAGGTCGAGGATATCGCGCATCTCTTGTTTTTCGGCATCCTTGAGTTTCACCCGTATGTTGTATTCATTTCCGCCTTCCCGGTAATCCCCTGCCGAAGTTCCCGAAAGCACCGTCTGAAGGGTATTGGCGATTCTCGACACAGTAAGTTTCATGTCAGCTGCTTTTTGCCTGTCTACGAGAACGAGCGCTTCCGGTGTCCCTGTTTCCATGCTGATATCGGCGTCGGTGACTCCTTCCACGGATTCGACGATCTCCAGGACTCTTCGAGCGAGTTCACCGGCTGTTTCAAGATCGTGGCCACGGACCTCCACCTGCACTTTTTCCTCGCCCCCGCTTGCCATCCTGAGAATAAAAAGTCCCTGACCGGCTCGAGTACGGGTGGTCACTCCCGGTATGAACATGAGCTTTTTGCGTAGATCGGCGGCTATTTCGTCGCTTGAACGGTTACGCTGGGTCACCGGCTTCAATGCGATCCTCATCTCCCCTGCATTGGATCCTCTGCCCCTCCATGTAGAGCCGCCGAGGAAGGAGACTGAATTCTCGATTTCCGGAACTTCGCGGGCGATCACTTCCTCAATCTTTTTGAATGCATTTTCCAGAACTTCGAGCCGTGTGCCCATCGCCATTTCGACATAGACCCTCACCTCGCTTTCATCTGCAGAAGGCATTAATTCGACTCCCACGAGCGGAATCAAAAAAAGGCTCCCGCCGAGGAGCACCAGTGCGGCGGTCACGGTAACCAGTCTGCGGCGCAACGCAAACCGAAGAATAGCCCTGTAATCTCTTTCCAGGTAGTTAAAAAGGCCTCTCGACTCTCCCCGGTTTTTCCTTGAATCGGAATTCTTCGCCGCGCGCATTTTGGATGCAAGCATCGGCACCAGCGTTAATGCGATGGAAAGTGAACATGCGAGTGAGAAACCGACGACATAAGCCAGTTGTTTGAACATGATGCCGGACATGCCGCGCACGAAAATAAGCGGCAGGAAAACCACGAGAGTCGTGAGTGTACTGGCGGTCACCGCCCCTATGACTTCCCGGCTGCCTTCAAAGGCTGCGGTCTTCGAGTCTTTCCCGGATTCCTTGAGCCGGTATATGTTTTCGAGGACGACTATTGCGTTGTCAACCAGCATACCGGTTCCCAGAGCCAATCCTCCCAGCGTCATGAGGTTCAAGGTGAAACCGTTGAAATACATCAATGCAAAGGTGGCTATGACCGAAATCGGGATGGTCGTTGCTATGATCGCGGTGCTTGCGATGCTTCGAAGGAAAAAGAAAAGAACGAATATCGCAAGCGCGCCGCCGTAAAGTACGGTGGTGCCCAGGTTCGTAATCGAACGCTTGATGTAGTCCGAGGTGTCGATGATCGAGGTAATGTGAATCTGGGGGATGTCTTCGTTGATTCTTTCGATTTCTTTCAGGACGCCTTCGGCGACCTCCACGGTGTTCTTGCCGGATTGTTTGTTCACCGCAAAGCGTATGCCGGGTTTTGCGTTGACCCTGACGACACGGGTGACTTTTTCCCATGAATCCTCGACGGCAGCGATATTCTCCAGCCGTATCGACACCCCTTCCCGGACGGCCAAAACGGTGCGCCTTAATTCATCCAGGTTGGTATAAACGCCGGGGGTGCGTACTGTGATGTCCAGCGCGCCCTCCTCTATGGTTCCGGCTGGAAGAGTTATGTTTTCATCTTTTATGCGCGACAAAATCTGATCAATGGAAAGGCCGAGGGCCTTCACTTTTTCAGGGTCGAGGTCCACATGGATTTCCCGTTCCAGCCCCCCCCTGATATCGAGTGATGCGACACCCGGCACCCTTTCGATTCGGTGTTTGACCTGGTTGTCGATCAAATCCCTGACCTGCAGGGGGTTCAATTCGCTGGATACTCCTGCGATTAAAATGGGAAAGGACGCCAGGTCGAATTTGCGCAGCCACGGGCGGTCGGCATCATCCGGAAGGCGGGAGACTACCCGGTCCAGCCTGTCGCGGACGTCATTGGCTGCGGCGTCCAGGTCCGTTCCCCATGTGAAAGTCACTCTAACCCTGCTTTGCCCTTCGGCTGAAATCGAGGTGACTTCTTCGACACCGGGCACTGCGCTCATCGCCTCTTCGATCGGCCTGGTGATCAACTCTTCGATTTCTTGAGGGCTTGCATTTTCATAATTGGTAGAAATACTCAGGGTGGGGTAGGTTATGTCGGGCATAAGGTCAATCGACAGGCGGGAAAGAGAAACACCCCCCAGTATGATCACGATCAGGCACACCATAACCGTCAACACGGGACGCTGGATCGAGAAACGGGAAACATTCATGAGAGCCTGTAAGCCTCCGGCATTTTAACTTCTCCCCGGCTGCCTCGGCTTTGGCCCGGCGGGGCCTTCGACGGTCGCTTTCCCTGGTAGCATTATTGCGGCACCGTCTTCGAGAAGATGGTGGCCGAGAGTGACAACCCAGCCTTCCAGTTCCGGTTCGAGAACCTCCGCGACCGAGCCGCTGATAATGCCCGTTCGTATTGGAACAAACCTGGCCGTGTTTTGCTCCGTATCGGCGATGAACACTCCCTGTTTATCATTTCTTTTTACGATCGAAGAAAGCGGGATTACTGTGGTGTTCTCACGTCTTTCGAATTCAAGCAAGGCTTTCACGAACATTCCAGGTTTAAGAAGCAACTCCTCGTTGGGGATTTCCATTTCGACCCTGGCCTGGCGGGATTTTTCCTTCAGCAGGGGAGCTATCCTGATAAGCCTGCCGGTGAAACGCCGGCCGGGGAAGGCATCGGTTGTAACAGTGGCTTCAAGCCCGGGTTTCATC
>DSCZ01000115.1 GCA_011048855.1 Desulfobacteraceae bacterium
TCTTTATACTCCTTTAATCCCTCGAGATGGGCCATCTATCGCCTCCTTAATATAGCCTGGCAGTGTCTCGATCGCCCGAACGGTTTTCATAGCGAAGCGAAACGCACATCCGGAATATCTTGCTCAAGGAAATTCTCCCCGAAAGTTCTGAATCGTTCAGGATCATCCGTCGTATAGAAATCTCTTTTCCGGCACTTGGAAAGCCTTTCTTCCATCTCGGGATGCCTTCCAAGGTAGTCCACGAGCTTATCCGCCACCACGGCCGGAGCGTCCAGCACCCTGCAGTTCCTCCCCATGATGCGCGCGATGTCCTTTCCCAGAAAAGGGTAGTGAGTGCAGCCCGGTATCAGCGTATCCACGTCCTTGCTTTTCAGGGATCGCAAGTACTTTTTCAGGATCATGTTGGTTTCGGGTTTGCCCACCCAGCCCTCCTCCACCAAGGGTACCAGGAGAGGGCAGGCCCGGGTGAAAATCTTCAAACCCGGGTTCAGTTTGTGCAGCTCCTCCTCGTAGACGCGGGACTCGATGGTCGCCTGGGTGCCGATGACGGCGATCCGTCCCCAACGGGTTGCTTGAACAGCGGCCTCGGCAAGCGGGATGACAACACCCAGAACGCGCTGTTCAGGTCGATGGAGTGGCAGCCATTCGCGCTGGATCCTGTGGAGGGCCTTGACCGATGCCGTGTTGCAGGCCAGGACGATCAGCTCGGCACCATGTTCGAAGAGGAACTCGATGGCCTCCCGAGTATAATCATAAACCAGCTTGAGGGATTTGTTGCCATAAGGCGCCCTGGCGCTGTCCCCCAGGTAAAGATAATCATAAGAGGGAAGAACCTTCAAGAAAGCCTTGAGAATTGTCAACCCGCCGTATCCGGAATCAAAAACTCCAATCATAAAGCCTCGATTAAACCAAAAAGAAATAACGATAACATTAGCACAACCGACACCGCATCTCCAGAAAAAACCCCGATCAGAAGAGATCGACTTGTTCCCGGGGTTTCTTCTTCGGTTTCCAGCAGATCCGCACAGACATTCTGATAATGGGGACTCCCCAAGTTTTGCAGCACCTGAAGAAACCGCCGGAGGAGATTGGCGGGCCGACGCCTGATCAGGGGGGCGGGACAGATACAGGGAATCCCGGCCCTATTTTTCATCCATTTCTCCCGGCTCGAACAGCCGTATCACCCCATATTCCCCATCATATCCCTCCTGCCGGATCACCCGGCCCCGGCGCATCCGGTCCAGAGCCTCGGCCGGCAACCCGCCTCCAGCCTTCTCCACCTCTTCACGATTCACGTCCATGAGAATATGGAGTTCCGGCCCCAATGAAGACAGCAGGTCGTCGTAGGCCGCCCGAACCTTCTTGGTGGCAGGACCGCAACGCAGGATCTCGGAAAGGACCTCGGGAAGGGGTATCAGGCTGTGGAAGGGTTTGAAGAACTTCGGGGTCTCCCGGTCTGCGAGTTCGGTGATCCGGTGAAGCACCCCAAGGGTGAGAGGCTTCCCGCAGACCGGGCAGATGCCCCCGGATTCAAGGGCATCGCCCGGATGAAGACACACATCGCATTTTCGGTGTCCATCGTAGTGGTATTTCCCCTCTTCTGGATAAAACTCCACGGTGCCTTCGAAACCCCGGCCGTCCGTCATGGCGGCGCAGATGCGGTCATAATCAAAAGGAACGTCGAAAAGGTCGGCCTCCCGGCCCAGTTTTTCAGGGGAATGAGCGTCGGAGTGGGATACCAGGAGGTATGGATCGAGGGCCGAAAGGAGCCGGTTCATGGGAGGGTCCGAGGAAAGCCCCGTCTCCAGGGCATGGATGTACGGGGTAAGATCGGCAAAGCACTCCTCGATGGTGTCGAAGCCCGATTTCGTGCCGAAAAGGGAAAACCAGGGCGTCCAGATGTGGGCGGGAATAAAAAACATCCGGTCGCTCGACTCCAGAGCGATTTCCAGGAGGTCCCGGGAGTCCAACCCCAGGATGGGTCTGCCGTCCGAGGTGATGTTGCCGATACGCGCCAGGCGCCGGTTGAATCTTTCCACAGCATCCAGATCCGGCATCAGCACCAGGTTATGGACCTTGCGGGTCTTCCCCCCCCGTTTGTAGATGCAGCTGATTTCCCCCGAGAGAAGGAAGCGTGTCGGGGCAATGCAGGAAGTGGGAAGCATACCTTCGACCTGGTCCCGGAGGTCCTCACGGAGCCTGTAGAGACCGTTTTCAGACTCCGTCAACTTCTCTTTGAGTTCCGAGACCCAGCCGGGATGGGTAAAGTCTCCGGTTCCCACCAGGGCGATACCTTTTTTCTGTGCCCAAAGGGAGAGGGCTTCCGGTACCAGGCTGGGGGAGGTGGCCCGGGAGAAGCGGGAGTGGATGTGCAGATCTGCAAAAAAGGTCATATGCCGGATTATTCTCCAACGGGCTTTCGTGCGATCACATCGTCCACGTAACGAAGATTCTCTTTTATCAAATCCGGAATCGGAAGATCGTAAGGGCAGCGCGTCATACACTCCCCGCATTCGGAGCAGTTCCGGGCCTTTTCAATATTGGTTCTTTGCGAGGGATTGGCAAGTATTCCTGTCCCCATCCTTTTTACCTGCGACCTGATTCCGAGGATTCCCTGGATGTTGATTCCCTCAGTACACGGCTGACAATAGTCGCAGCGATGACAGAATTTTTTACCGTACGCCTCTCTTGTCTCCTCGATGATCCGCCTGTCTTCTTCATCGAGCCTGCGGCTTCCCTGGTAAACCGCCCAGTCCTCATCGAAAAGCTCCCGGCTTTCAACGCCGCACAACACGAGAACCCCTTCCTGTGAAAAAGCGTATTTAAGAGCCGGCTTCGGACGATCTATAACACCTCCGGAAAGAGGTTTCATGGCAATGACCCCGATATTTTTCGAAATGGCATGGGGGATGACCCTCTCGCGTGCATCCGGTTCGAGGAAGCTGAAACAAACCATGACGGTATCGAAAAACCCGTCCTCGATGATCCGATCCAGCAAAAGGAGGCTGTGGCTGCTGATGCCTATAAAGCCGACTTCTCCCTGCTCTTTCGCCTTTCGAAGCCCCTCCAGCGCACCTCCCGGCGAGATAATCCTGAAATAGTCC
Organism: Desulfobacteraceae bacterium; assembly: GCA_011048855.1. The sequence goes on from DSCZ01000115.1 coordinate 3,105, forward strand.
TCTTCCTTCACAAAATGGCATTGATAGATATCGATGAAATCCTTCTGTAGTTTTTCACGGCTTACCTCCAGGTCCCTTCTTATTCCGTCGGCGGTCCGCTCCATGGATTTGGAAGCAAGGACAACCGGTTTATCGGCCTGTTTAAGGGCAATGCCGATCCGCTCCTCGCTGTTGGTATAGGCTCTTGATGTGTCTATAAAATCAATCCCCTTTTCGACGGCATACCTTACAACATCTATCGCCTGGGCCTCCTCCACCCTCTGAATCGGGATGCCCCCAAAGCCCAGCTTTTTCACACGAATTCCGGTCCGGCCTAACTTGACATACATTGCTTCTTCCTCCTTCCATCGTTTGCTGACCCTTTAAATTTTTCAGACAAACAGGCCTTAATTGCAAGGGAAAATATATCTCAGCTTGAATATCGGGGCGCTGCCTGATAATTTAGTCGCCAATAGTAACAGGTTAATATTAAAACCTATTATAAACGATAACAAAAATAAGGGTTAGCACATGAATCTAATAAAATGCATCTATGAATCCGCCTTACAACGTCTGGAAAAGCA
>DSCZ01000142.1 GCA_011048855.1 Desulfobacteraceae bacterium
AGAAATATTTTTAAGTTATGAAGATAAAAACCGAACAAAACTTTACAGTCTTTTAAGGCTGCGGGCTCCCTCTCGATATAACGAGAACAGTTCTCGTTATATTTTTCCTGTTTTACAAAACTCGGCAATTATTAGGGAAGTTCATACCTATGGTGAGCTTGTGCCAATTTCAGAAATAAAAATAGCTCCCCAACATCGAGGCCTGGGTAAAAAATTGATTAAGGAAGCAGAAAAAATAACCAAAAAAGAGTTTGGCTTAAATAAAATTGCAGTGATTTCTGGAATAGGAGCAAGAACTTATTTCAAAGCGCTCGGTTATAAATTAAAAGATACTTATATGGTTAAGAGTTTATAGATTTTTTAATTTTCTCGAAATCCTTTTCTAAAATTTTTCCGGAAAGTTGAAGGCGGTCCAAAAGCGCTGGGAGTTTTTCCAATTTTTCCCGCAAGCACTGATTGTTTTTGAATGCAAAAGGCGCTTCAAGGGTATCGTGGACTTTCCCGGGGGCCATTTCGGGCTCCTGCGCGACATAAGCCATGCGGGTTCGCAGCTCCCAAACGGTGTGTTTGTCCAGTTCCCGGCCGAAAATCCGGATCGTTCCGGCCTGCGGGATGACAAACCCCAGCAGGGTTCGTAGCAACGTTGATTTCCCGGACCCTGACGTGCCGACCAGGGTGGTTTTCCAGCATTGAATTCGGAACCTTGGCATTTTTCAAAACAAACCCCTCTGCCGAGCATGAACACACTCACGTCGTCTCCCTTTTCCAACCCTGCATTGGCAAGCCGCATGGCATTGTAAACCGTTTCGCAGTCATCCGTCGTGATAATAAAGAGAACATTCATTTTTCACTCCTTTTCGGGTGTCTTCAGATTCCATATCGCATAGGATCTGAATGAATGTTGCTGAAAAAATGAATTATTATTCCAAAAGAGTTTTTACTTCAATAGTTTTATGGCTTAGATGATTTTCCTGCTTTTCAACGCGAATGCGAAAATATCAGATGGATATGTCGCCTGAAAAGGGGTATAGTATAAGCCTCTTATCCGTCATCTGAGGTTTTCTGTTTTTCAGCATGTGTCCATCCGGAAATGCCGGACGGAAACCAGCATGCGGCTGCATTTAAGCTCAAGGATTTTTCCTCGTTATCTGCGTTTCATTTTATTCAGAGATGGAAAGGAGGTGCCGCCATGACGAAGGTTCTTATTCGTCGAGTGATTCCAGCCGATGCAGGTCCAGAATTGGAAAAACTTTTGAGGCAGATGAGGTCGGCCACGATTGAGCGTCGAGGGTATGTTTTCGGGGAAACCCTTTACCGGTTGGATGTGCCGGGAGAAGTCCTGGTTATCAGCACCTGGCAGACTATCCAGGATTGGGAAAGCTGGTTTCAGAGTCCTGAGAGGATGGCGATCCAGACGAAAGTTGATGTGCTCCTGCAGACACCGACCGAATACGCAATCTACGATTACGCTTGATTCATCTATTGGCCGGATCAGGACAACGTGATGGAAATACCTTATAAGGCTGAAAAAAGGTTTTGATTTTAAGCCTTGGAAGAGTATTTTTTTGCCTTGAGAAAGTGTAACGTTATCAAAAGAGTCGCAATGCCGGTGATGGCTGCTGAACACTGAATGCAGGAGGTACACGATGCAGGTTAAGACAACGGAACTGCCCGGCGTCGGGAAAAAGTATTCGATGCAAACATCCGACGGAGCGTTGGTGGTGATTATTCTGCACCACAGCGGGACGCGCGAAATTTATTATTTTCAGGATCCGGATGATGATGAGCCGTTGTTCTCCAGCCAGATGAGCGATGAGGAGGCACGCCAGATCGGCACGATTCTGCTCGGGGTTGATTATCAACCGGTAGCGGATGAACGGATGGAAATGCTATTGAAGAACGTTCGCATGGACTGGCTAAAGATCAAGGAGGGGAGCTGTCTTGCAGGGAAGACCATTGCTTCGGCTCGTATACGCACTGTCACCGGCTGCACGGTTGTAGGCATCGAGCGGGAAGGCGAAGTCATCGGCAGCCCGGATCCCGATGAGGTTATTCGTGTCGGGGACCTGCTGATGGCCATCGGGTCACGGGATCAAACCCGCTCTCTCGAGAATATGTGCAAATTATAGCGACGGCAAGAGCTGGCAGGAAGGACTAGAATTTGGAAAGTCTGCCTTTTTTACTCCTGGCCGGGACGGTACTCATTGTCTTTTTTGGCATTTGCTATGCCTCGTTCATGGCCCGTATCCCCGCGGTTCTCACCTATATTGCCCTCGGTGTGCTGGTTGCGGGGGTGATTGGAGACAATCCTCATATTCATACGATTGCCGAGATAGGGATCGTATTCCTGTTTTTTATCGTCGGCATGGAATTTCCGATGGCCCGCATGATGCAGATCGGGCGTCGGATCTGGCCGGCAGGGATTCTGGATGTGCTTCTGAATCTCGGGGTCGTGGTGGGGGCGGCCCTGTTGATCGGGCTGGAACCTTTGTCTGCATTTGTGATCGGTTCGGTTGCCTATGCCACCAGTTCGTCGATATCCGTGAAATTGCTTGAAGACCAGAAGCGACTGGCCAACCCGGAAACGGAGTTCATCCTGGCATTATTGATTTTTGAAGATCTCGTGGCACCGGTTCTGGTCTCGGTTCTAGCCGCCGTGAAAGAAGGAAGCGGGGCGGTGGACCCGCTGTTTCTCTTAATATTGTTTCTCAAAATTCTCTTGCTCATGGTTGGTGCCATTGTGATTGGCTATTATGGATTTCGTCGACTTGGGCCCTTTATCGCCAGGCATTTGGAAAAGGATTTTATGCCGTTGATGGCGGCCGGCATCGCCCTCGGCTATGCGGGCCTGGCCCTGGCATTTGGGTTGTCGGAAATACTCGGAGCGTTCCTGGCGGGAATGATGCTTTCGGAAACCGGGAGATCGCAGGACGTGGAGCATCTTTTTCTTCCAATTCGTGATGTGACCCTTCCGTTTTTTTTCTTCTGGTTCGGTACGACAATCCGACTGGGAGAAGGGGTTCCTCTTTTAGGCTTCCTTGTGTTCTGTGTTTTTTGGGCTGTTGCGGGCAAAATCCTTACCGGCTATGTCGGCGGTCGTTTTTTCGGCTTGAGCCCCAAGGTTTCCATGCGCGGCGGCATTTCCCTTGTGGTTCGGGGCGAGTTTTCAGCCATAATTGCCAGCCTGGCAGGATCCGGCCTACGGGTGTTCAGTGGAATATACGTGGTGCTTACCGCCTTCATAGGGGTGCTTATATTTCAGAAGGCTCCGTGGCTGGCGACCCGTTTCCATGAGTGGAAAAAGAGCCGCCTCCGGCCCGAAACCGGAATCCCCGATCGTTGAAAGGAGCCTCAAGCATCCGTTTGTGACGGCCTCAGTCGAATCCTGCCGTCTTCCATTTCATAAATCAGGTCAAATACATCCAGTGCCCGGTGGCCAATGGTGCCCTTAGACGCAGTTTGTAGTTAGTTTCCATCCGGAAATGGTTCTTTTGCCCAATCTCTACGTCAAACTGCGGGTTTTCTTGTGCGACGTACTCCAGTACGTCTCCGCACAAACCCTTGATTTTCTTTGCACCGCTTCGGGTGCTCAGTCCCCAATCGCTTCGCTTTGGGTCCCCGGTTTCTTGATCTTGGACAAA
>DSCZ01000175.1 GCA_011048855.1 Desulfobacteraceae bacterium
CGGATAGGTGAGGGTGTCTCCCTGGGGATCGGTCGCCAAGAGGGTTCCTGATGCGATGTGGCCTGTTCCTTCGTTGCTTCCGCCGGGAAGACCCGCTTCGTTTACTTCCACCGTCGCAGGCGGGGCAACCGGAGATCCGTCGGTGACCTCGATGGTCAGTGTGGCCGTGTCAGTATCCCCGTCTCCGTCTGTGATCGTGTAAGTGTAAACATCAGTGTAGGTGGCGTTGGCAATTGCCGCGTAGGTATAGCTGCCATCGGCATTCCAGGTGAGACTTCCCTGGGTGCCGGTGGCATCAACCGCCGTCACGACGGCTCCGTCTGCTCCCAACGTATCATTTGAAAGAAGACCATCTGCTTCTGTAATCGTGAGTGTGGCGCCGGATTGAACGCCGGAGGCGTCATCCACTGCCACCGGGCCGTCGTCGTAGACTGCCACCGTGAAGTCTTCGCTTACGGAATCACCGTCTGCATCGGTGACCGTTACTGTGAAGGGGATGTTGACGACATCGTTGGGATCGGTGGGATCCGGATGGTCGACTGGGGTGAGCTGCGTGAAAGTGTAGGTCTGGTCGGCTTCATCCACCACCACCTGCCATGTTCCGTCATCGGCGGTCAGTGTCAGGGTATCCGGATTCCATGTGGCGCCGTCAGTGGAAAGTTCGATCGATCCGGGACCGTCCGCTCCATAGTCGAATGCCAGATCGCCCGTAAAGGACTCCAGGCCGCCTGTTTCGTTCACACTCCCATCGGTTGGTTCAGAAATGGATGGGAAGGAGTCGATCGGTTCTTCGGGAGAGTCCGCCGGTCCTTCCAGGGGTTCGATCGTCTCCCCCGGCCCCAGGCCGATGGTTTCCGCGCCGCTTTCAGGGATCACTTCATCGCCGGTCGGTTCGAAGACGACCGTCGGGTGGCCGCCGCCGCTGTCAGCTTCGCCGCCCGCCGCAGGGGGCTCGAGTTCTATATCTCCTTCGCCTTCGAGCAGAGCCTGCTGAATTTCTTCAACTTCAGCAGTCGCATCTGCAACTTCATCAGACGTTATCGGCTGGTAGACATCCTCATCGAGCACAATATCGCTCATACGGCCGATGTCAAGCTGGACCGGGGGAGGGCCTTCGAGTATGAGGGAAACGCTTCCGTCGTCCTCTGTCACGATGCGGTCAAAGGCGAAAACAGGACTGTTCACCGTGAGAATCCTCACCGTGCCGTCGGGAGAGATGGCCTTGACCTTCCCGTAGAGGATGAAAACCTTGCCGACCAACTCATTGACCCCGGAAGTTTGAACGCCTGATGTTTCTGCCATTATCGAATCTCCTTTGTATTAAGAAATAACCCCACACGGGAGTTTTGGGAAATCAACCTTCTTATGTTGATGATGAATCTAGTGGCTTTATTCCACCCTGTCTATTGTACCTTGGTACAGGTCCGTAGAGATTTTCGACCGGTCTGGACCCCTTATACGCGCTGCCGGGACGTCTGATTCTTAACGGCATCGTAAAAAATCCAAATGCTGCATTACACTTCATCCTTAGTTGCTGCAGCGTACTCCAACTAAGCCTTCCTTGTCAGGATTCGTCCCGCTATGCGGGAGAGCTTTTTCCATTTCATCACTCTTGACCGTGGTGGCTTCGGGTGTTAAAGTTAAAAAAATCAACAGCCTTTAGGTTTGATCCAGGGCGGGGCTAAAAAAACTATTTTATCGGGGATCCGCAATGACAGATTTCAAGGAAGAAATTCCGCGCCGGGACGCATACGATGATTTCCTGGGCGATGTTGGAGACCACGGCCGCGAGGAGGGCGACGTTCCCGGGCAAGCGGCTCATGGCGGGGATATACCCGTTAACGTCGGAGCCCGGCTGAAGCAGGTCCGCGAGGAGCGTGGGTTGAGCCTTTCGGATATTTCGAGCCGGACCGGCCTGGATGATGTCTTTCTGGCGCAGGTGGAAGCAGGTGAAATTTCGCCTCCTTTAGGCTCGGTGATCAAGCTGTCCAAGGCGCTGGACATGAAAATAGGCTATTTTATCTCCGGTGAAGGCGACAAACAGTATACGATCGTCCGGGTCAACGACCGGAAGGTGGTTTCCCGTTTCGACTCGATGAAGAGCAAACAGTATGGATATGAATACGAGGCACTCGCACCTCATAAAAAGAACCGTCACATGGATCCTTTTTTAGTGACCTTGAACCCGGCCCAGACCGAACATGAAAGGTCGAGTCACGAGGGGCAGGAGTTCATTTATGTGATCCGTGGTTCGATGGAAGTTCGTTTGGGTGACGAAGTCCATGTTTTGGGCCCGCGTGATTGTATTTATTACGACTCCACCGTTCCTCATCTGGTCAAATGCCACGGCGACGAAGAAACGAAGATACTAGCCGTTCTTTACACCGAAAAATAACTCGGGGATCCGTTTTGATGGGCTCATAAAAAGTACGATCCCCGCCTTATCGGCGTCGGGGTCGGGATCGGAATCGGGGTCGAACAGGCCGCCGATCACCTTCCGATACCGATGCCGATAGCAACCCCGACCCCGAGGGACATAGTTGTTTTGACTTCATTATTTTTCGCCGGGATACAACGGAAGGAGTTGTTTATGATCGTTTTCGAGCTTGAGTGCGGTCGAGGCCACAGGTTCGAAGGGTGGTTCGACGGCGCCGAAGCGTTCGAATCTCAACTCAGCGGGGGCATGCTCATTTGCCCTTACTGCGAGGACACCGACGTCCGTAAGGTGATGTCTCCGGTGGCGGTCAAGAAATCGATGCCCGAGACACTTCCCCAGAAGGCTCAGTCAATCGATTACCGCAGGCTTGCGAGCGAGATGGTTCAATACATGAAGGATAATTTCGAAGATGTCGGCACCGATTTCACTTCCGAAGCGCTGAAAATGCATTACGGCGTAACCGAGAAAAAGAATATCCGGGGGTCCGCCACCGACGAAGAAGAAAAAACCCTGAAACAAGAAGGTGTCGAATTCCACAAGATCATGGTTCCGAAGATCGAAGAGGACAAGACGAATTGATATGATTTTCTTTTCGGTTTTTCCGGATGAACCATAGGTATTTAGGAGGCTGCTGGATGGCTAAAATTAAAAAGGCGATTATAAGTGTGACCGATAAGAGCGGTGTGGTGGAGTTTGCGAGGGAAATCTCGGAGCTTGGAGTGGATATTCTTTCAACGGGCGGAACCGCAAGGGCTTTACGTGAAGGAGGAGTGGAGGTCACCGATATTTCGTCATACACGGGTTTTCCGGAAATGATGGACGGACGCGTCAAGACGCTTCATCCGAAGGTTCACGGTGGCTTGCTGGGGCTGAGGGACAACCCCGAACATAAACGCATGATGGATGAGCACGGGATAGCACCCATCGACATGGTCGTAGTCAACCTTTATAGATTCGAAGATACCGTGGCCAAGGAAGGCGTTGGGCTGGAGGAGGCGATCGAGAACATCGACATCGGGGGACCTTCGATGCTGAGGTCATCGGCTAAAAATTTCAAATTCGTGACCGTCGTCGTGGATCCAGCCGACTACCGGCCCGTGATCGATGAAATGAAGGCATCGGGTGGGGAAACCACTCTTTCGACCAGGTTCCGGCTCGCCAGGAAGGTTTTCGCCTTAACCCATCGGTATGACGGTGCGA
>DSCZ01000369.1 GCA_011048855.1 Desulfobacteraceae bacterium
ACCTATGACTACTGCCTGAAATGTTCCCATACCTTCAATCTGCTGGACGCCAGGGGGGCCGTGAGCGTAACTGAGCGCACACACTATATCGACCGGATCAGACGGATGGCCAGACTTGCAGGCCGTAATTACGTGAAGCAGCGTGAGGACATGGGGTTTCCTTTGATGGAACGGGATGATGGGTGAGATTATGGTTTCCGAATTATTGTTTGAGATTGGAACCGAGGAGATACCTTCCGGCTATCTCGACCGGGGGCTTTCGGACCTGAAGGATCTGAGCGTTTCGTGTCTGGCCGAAAACCGAATCGAATACGCCGGGGGAGTTTTTACGTATGGAACACCCCGGCGGCTTGTGCTTATCGTAAAGGCGGTAGCCGATGCCCAGCAGGACACGACCGAGGAGGTGACCGGCCCGCCGGCCCGTGTGGCTTTCGACGAGCAGGGTAACCCCACAAAGGCTGCCCTCGGTTTTGCCGAGCGCCAGGGTGTTTCGGTCGAATCGCTCGAGCGCGTTGAGACACCGAAGGGTGAATACCTGTTCCTCAAGCGCACGATACCCGGCAGGCGGACGATCGATGTACTGGCCGAGGCTCTGCCGGGACTGATTTCCGCGATCCCGTGGCCCAAGTCCATGCGCTGGGGGACCGTATCGATGTCCTTCGTACGCCCCATCCACTGGATCACCGCGCTTCTCGGCGGGGAGGTGATCCCTTTCGAAGCTGCCGGAATAAAATCCGGCACATATACCTTCGGCCACCGCTTCATGGCCCCTGAAAGAACCGAGGTGCGTTCGGTTGAAGATTATATGAACGCGATGGAACGAGGGTATGTTGTGGTCGACCCTGCGGAGAGACGTCGCCTGATAAAGGATATGGTTGAGAGGGCGGCCTCGGGTGTCGACGGAACACCGGCCGACGACCCGGATCTGCTTTCTACGGTCGCCAACCTGGTGGAGTATCCTTCGGCGGTTTGTGGTTCGTTCGATGAGCGCTTTCTGTCACTGCCGGAAACTGTGCTTGTAACTGCGATGAAAGAGCACCAGAAATATTTTTCTGTTCATGATGCATCGGGCCGGCTGCTTCCCAATTTTGTAGCCGTCAACAACACAGTTGCAAGGGACGAAGCAGTGGTTCGAAAAGGCCATGAGCGGGTATTGCGGGCAAGGCTCGCCGACGCGGTTTTTTTCTTTGAAGAAGACCGGAAAAAACCTCTTGCCGACCGGTTCGAAGACCTGGAAGGAGTGATTTTCCAGGCCGAGCTGGGGACTTCCCGCGCAAAGGTGACGAGGTTCTCCGAGCTGGCCGTTTCCCTTTCGCGGCGTGTCGCCCCGGATTCGGCGACACAGGTCGAGATGGCGGCTAAGCTTTGTAAATGCGATCTGGTCACCCAAATGGTCGGGGAATTTCCCTCCCTCCAGGGGGTCATGGGTGCTTCGTACGCACGAATGGAAGGTTACGAGGAAGAAATATGCCGGGCGATCCATGAACACTATCTGCCCGCCAGGGCGGGCGAACAGGTTCCCGCCTCGGACGTTGCAGCCGTGGTGGGCGTCGCCGACCGTGTGGACAGCATTGTCGGTTATTTCGCCGTCGGGCTGGAGCCTTCCGGGAATGCAGATCCCTTCGCTCTCAGGCGGCATGCGCTGGCGGTACTCCGTATTCTTGAACAAAAGAGATGGGACGTTTCGCTGCGCTGGCTGGTGAACGAAGCGGCTTGCATCCTTGCAGGAAGCGGCGCGGTTGCAGTTCCTGGAGACACCGTTGAAAGGGTGCTGCAGTTCTGCAGGGAGCGTTACCGCAGGTTGTTGCTTCGGGAAGGCTATGACGCGGATTGCGTGGAGTCGGTTTTATCGGTCGATTTCGAGTGGGTTTCAATCCTTCGCACCCGGATTGAACAGGTCGGCCGTTTTTCACGGGAATCGGAAAAATTTGGTGCGCTGTGCCTGACCTTCAAGCGTGTCCGTAACATACTGAAAAAGGAGACAATGAGGCATCCGGTGGCCCCCGGATTGTTCCAGGATCAGTTCGAAACTTCGTTGTGGGAGGCTGCCTCTAAAGTTGAAAAGGGAATCTCCGTACCATTGCGCGAGGGGGATTATTACACTGCGGCCGTTGGGTTGACCGAACTCGGAAAGCCTGTGGATGATTTGTTCGATGAAGTCGAAATCATGACCGGGGACGAAGCCCTGAGAAACAACAGGCTCGGGATGCTTCAGCGGCTCGAAGAATTGATTCTGCGGGTGGCGGATTTTTCCAAGTTTCCGGTTTGAGGGCACCTCTCCCGGACTCACTGCTTTTTTACCAGCAGGTACAATTCACCCTGGTGTTTTAGGTGGCCGGCTGCGGTTTCTGCATGTTCGCCGCTGCCCCAGAATATATCCGCACGGGCGGCTCCTTTTATGGCTCCGCCGGTGTCCTGGTTGATCACAAAGGTGGAAAACGGCTCCCACGACAAAATATCGCCGCCGGGGCCGGTGCGTGGTTTTACAGTCGATATGAAGCAAAGGGCGCCTTTCGGAAAAAGATTTGCGTCCAACGCTATGGATCTCTCCGGCGTCAATGGGACACCGATGTTTCCGACGGCCGGGCCTTCGTGGATTCGAAAAAAAACATACGAGGGATTGTGATCGAGCAGTGCATCGACTTCGTCCGGGTTTGCGGCAAGGTGCCTCCGGATCGCCTGCATGGACATTTCATCCCGGCTGAGGACTCCCTGTTCAATCAGGCGGGCGCCGATACTGCGGTATGGATGCCCGTTTTTGGCTGCAAAACCGGCCGATATGATCCGGCCGTCCGGAAGTTTCAGGCGGCCTGATCCCTGGATATGGAGAAACGCCACGTCCACCGGGTCCTTGAGCCAGGCGATTTCCAGGCCGCGCCCTTTCAATGCCTGGCCGGCTTCTATCTGCCTGCGCGAGTAATAGGGTACTACATTGCGCCCGTCGATCCTGCCGGTCAGGTATTCTTTTTCATATCGGGGATTGAAGAGACCGAGATCGATTCTTACCATGTCCTCCGGAGGGCTGTATATCGGGTGCTTGAATGTTTGGTCGGGCTCGAGCGCCGCTTCAAAAAGCGGTTCGTAATACCCTGTGAACAATACTTTCCCGGAGCCACGGCTGCCTGATGCTTTGAAGATTTCAAAATGTCGGCGAATGTATTTTTTGAGTTCCTCGGGATCGGGATATTTTTCGAGGAGCTTGAGAAGTAATTTCTGGCTTTCCTTGATATCCCCCGGTGTAAAGGAGCTGTTCCCGTATTTAAAGCGATGATCCGGTGGGAGTTTGTCCAGGTAGGCGATGTTTCTTTTAATTGCGGCTGCGAGGGATTCGATCGGGAGATCGTCTTTGAATGCCGGTATGGAAAAAGCCTTTTTGGACATCGCTTCGACCGGTTCGTGAAATACGGTTTCACGAACGGGAGCGCATGCCGCTGTAACAACCAGCAAAGACGCCAGGAACCATTTTCCGAAACGGTTCATGAAATGCCAAGTCAAATTCTCATCTCCCCGGGGATGTTCGGTATTGAAGGATGCAATAAAGGGAGCCTATTAGATAAGGGGATTATTTTCAAGTAATGTTTATGCCCGGGCCGGTATCCAGTGTGGTTTTTTTTCTAACCC
>DSCZ01000367.1 GCA_011048855.1 Desulfobacteraceae bacterium
ACATTGATGGGCCGAACCAGGTGTCTGAAAGCGACTGGGTTTCTTGGGCATCGAGAAAGCTTTGAAGCGTGGGTCATTTTGCAACTCCTTGTTATCATTGAGGATTTGCAAAAATCGCCGCCCACACCCTAACTGGGATGTCAAGAAAAAAATGCCCTTAACCCATGAATTTTTCACCTTTTTTCAGAAAATTTTCATGCAATTACCTAACCGGAAATTGCTGGTTGATAGTAAGAATGGATGAATTATTTTCCAGATTTTCCAGTGAATGTCAACTTGAAATCCATTCGGAAAGAATTCGGGCCTGGGCACGGGGATTCATCCTGTCGATTCTTCCTTTACGGCCGCGGGTTTTAAGGGGTAATATCAAAAAGGGTGTTTTAACTCGGAATCAAAAAATATATTTTATCATCAAGTAAATCGAATGAGCTTATGTTAACAAAATTTTTTATGTTAATGATCGGTGGCGGTCTCGGAGCGGTGTCGCGTTACGGGATTTCCCTTTTAGCGGCGAGGTTTTTCGGCATACGTTTCCCGTGGGGGACGCTCATCGTGAACCTGTCGGGATGTTTTTTGATCGGATTCTGTTTCGCGGTTGCCGAGCGGAGCACGGCATTGACCAATCCGTCGACGCGCCTGTTCCTGGTAACCGGTTTTCTCGGAGCGATGACAACATTTTCAACCTTCGCGCTCGAAACCGTTACCGCAGCAGGCCCGGGTATACGTGCCCTGCCGTTGATCAACCTGCTTGCGAACAACCTGCTCGGCCTTGCAATGGTCGTTTTCGGCATGTGGACCGGCGGGCGGTAGGAGGTATTCAGAATGGTTCCATACAGGGTCATCGAAATATTCGCCGATGAACGGAGCGTGTGGAAAGGGCGACCTCTGTCTGAAGTGTTGGTCGATTACGTAAGGGAATTTAAAATCGCCGCCAGGTGTCTGGTTTTCCGTGCCGTGGGCGGTTGTTTCGAGAGTGGGGAGGTCGTTTCACGCCGCCTGGAGGTGCTTTCCTACAACATGCCGCTGAGAATTTTGATCGTCACCCCGTCTAAAGATCTGGAGCGCCTGCTCCCCGGGGTGGTGGACAGGGTGACGGACGGCATCGTGGCGGTTCAGGACCTTCACGTCGTTTCCCACAAGATTGGAAAACGACTGCTGCCCGATCAGCTCCGCGTCAAGGATATCATGACCGCCGATCCGACGACCGTGACCCCTTCCACCCCGCTGGACGAAGTGGTCAGAGTTTTACTTTCCTCCATTTTCACCGGTGTACCGGTGGTGGATGAATCCAGCCGCCCGATAGGAATCATTACCCAGGGGGATCTTATCTATAAAGGAGGAATGCCGTTGAGGCTGGGGCTTCTTGTCGAATCGGGCAGAGATAAAGTCGAAGAGGCGCTCCAGAAGCTCTCGCACAAGAGGGCCGGGGATGTCATGACCTCCACTGTTGTATCCATAACGGAGGATAAACCCGTCACCCATGCGGTGGAGCTTATGATGAAACGGGGGGTCAAACGTTTCCCTGTGACGGATTCTTCAGGAAGACTCTCCGGGATGCTTTCCCGGCTGGATATTTTTCGAACGATCATGAAAGATGGCCCTGACTGGAAAAGCTTCGAGAAGCAGAACATCAAAATCGACGATGTACCCCTGGTTTCCGACATAACCCGCAGGGACACCCACAAAGTTTTACCGGAAACACCGGTAGAAGAAGTAATCCGCATCATTGATTCCAATGACATTCAACGGGTGGCTGTTGTAGACGAAAACGACCGATTAATTGGAATCATATCCGATCGGGATCTTCTCATGACATTTTCAACGGGTTACCCGGAAGGGATAAGGGCTTATCTCACACGTTTTCTGCCGTTTACCGAACGGGGAAGAAGGCATCGGGAATTCAGGGAATATCTCCGGGCGAATACAGCTGCGGACGTTATGAACATAAATATCGTCTCCATACGCGAGGATGCGGAAATAGATGAAGGGATCCAGCTGATGCTGGAAAGGGGTTTCAAGCGTCTTCCAGTTGTCGATTCCCAGGGACGTTTTAAGGGCATGATCAGCCGAGACGCTATTCTTCGCACAGGCTTTGTGCGCACACATGAAGAATAGCCACGGGAACTCTTTTTTCCCAGGGAAAATACCAGTGCCCTGATCCACCATCAGTTTTGCTTCCTGCTTGGGAATTCATATGGTGGATTCAGGCCGTTAGGGGTATCTTGATCTCCAACCGGAACTCCTATATAAAGGTCTGAGGAAAATGGTTTTTTCAAGTCGATCGGAAATTCCGGAAACACATCGATCATGGATGCCGGGCCCCGTTATATACGGTAATATCCACGACGACGGAGAAATTGCATCATGTTGAAAGACCTGTCGGAGGGGATGAGGGAAGCGGTTGAACGGCTCAGGCGTCATCCGGCGGCGGGAGTCGACCTGTTTCACCACAACGACTCGGACGGTCTTACGTCGGGGGCCATTCTCACCCGCGCATTAGAACGGGCCGGTTTTTCGGTCAGACGCGTGTGCCTGGAAAAGCCCTACCCTCAGTTGCTCAAAAAAATTCTGGCCCCAGAAGGGAAAATTATTATTTTCGCCGATTTTGCGGGCAGGATCGCCCCGCTTATTGCGGAGTTGAACAACGGCAGGAATCTGGTGCTGATTCTCGACCATCACAAGGCCGTGGCTGTCGATGACCAACAGGTCTTCAACCTCGACCCCGAACTGTTCGGGATGCGCGGCGATCAGGAAATCAGTGCATCGACCACCTGCTACCGTTTCGCATGCATAATGGATCAGGCAAACCGGGATCTCGCAGTACTCGCGGCGGTGGGCGCGGTGGGGGACGGGTTTTTCCTGGAGGGGAAATTGACGGGGCCGAACCGGGAGGCAGCCGTAGAGGCGGTTGCGCAGGGCTCTCTCGCGATCGATACGAGTGACTGTGGTGAAGCCTACTTCTTTAACACCCCGGCGGGGCCTATTCACTGCGATCAGATGGGGGAATACCTGGATACACTCGGGGGCGCCGGGTATTCCGGCGGCGGACCTGAAATGGGAGTGAGAGTATGCCTGGAAGGGTTTTCCCGGGAGGCCGATTCGATGGTTGCCGATTTCAGGGATGTCCGGGAAGCTGCTTTTTCCCGGGAGATGGACAGGATTGTCCGGGAAGGCATGCATGAAACGGCGCATATTCAGTGGATCGATATCGGCGATGATTTCAGGCCCATGGGGGTTAAGATGATCGGTGTTTTTCTCGATGAACTGAAATCCGGAAACCTGGTGGATTCCGGGAAGTACCTGGCGGGGTTTATGAAAATCCCCGGTGTGATTCCAGGGCTGGGTGAGTTCGTGTTCAATGAAGTGAAGGTTTCCATGAGGGTTCCGCCTGCGATGGAGGAAGGCATCCGGGCCGGCACACTCCCGGGTCTCGACACATTTCTTCCGGAAGCGACTGCCCGACTGGATGGCTTTTCGGATGCATGCCACAGCCTGACTGCAGCAACTACCGTGGCTGCGGGCAGGCAAAGCGAACTGATAGCAGAAATGGAGAAAATTCTATCCAACGAGGATTGAGAAATGGGCAAAGGAAAGGCTTTTGGA
>DSCZ01000439.1 GCA_011048855.1 Desulfobacteraceae bacterium
GTGGTGGAGGAGGAGCTGGAGGCAGTTTTTGATCAACCTGGAAAGTTTACGTGAGGAACTATGCGAAAAACACCTAGAGACCCGAAAGAGATTTTTGACGGGATCGTGTCCGATTATACCGGAGTTTTCGGCGACGGGCTGGTAAGTATAATCTGCTTCGGGAGCTCAGCGCGGGGAGAATACCGGCCCGGCAAATCAGACATAAACTTCATGATCGTGCTTGAGGACGACGCGATCGAAAGGCTGGATGAAGCCTTCGACACCGTCGCCCGCTGGCGCGCGCGCAATGTCGCGATTCCGGTGTTTGTAACCGAAGCTTATGTGTGCAGCTCGGTGGATGTTTTTCCTATCGAATACCTGGACATGCAGCGCAGCCATATCCTGGTTTACGGAAAGAATGTGCTTTCGAAACTGACCTTCGAAAGCGAGCACGTCCGGCTTCAATGCGAGAGGGAAGTCAAGGGGAAACTCCTCTTGCTCCGGGAAAGATTCGTCGAAACCCGCGGGAAGACAAAGTCCGTGAGCGAGCTGATCGGAGAGTCGCTCGGCGCTTTTATAGCGGTTTTCGAAGGATTGCTCCACCTGAAAAATATTGAAATCCCGGCGAAGAAAACCGAAATCGTGGCCGTGACATGCCGGAGTTTTGGACTGGACAAAGGACTTTTCGAAACCCTTCTTGGAATCAGAGACGGAAAACTGAAACCTTCCGCCCGGGAATTGATCGACTGCTTCAAACAATATCTAAAGCAGATACGAACTCTTTCACGAATTGTAGATGGTACTGGAGGAGAGGATGAGCCGCACATTTAAAGCATTGCTCGCTGCAGCCGGCATTTTGGTGTTGCTGGCCTTTGTGTTCCTTATGTTCGTCAGGGGAACCTACAACAACTTGGTGGCGATGGACGAAAATGTCCAGGCCGCATGGGCACAGATCGAAAACCAGCTTCAACGCCGCTACGACTTGATCCCGAATTATGTTGAAACAGTGAAAGGTTACGCCGCTCATGAGCGGGAAGTCCTGACCGAGGTCACTGAAGCCCGTGCCAAGGTAGGCGGCGCAGGGAGCATTCCGGAAAAAATCGAGGCCAACAACCAACTCTCGAGTGCGCTGTCCCGTCTTCTCGTAGTGGTGGAAAGGTATCCGGATCTCAAGGCCAGCCAGAACTTCATACGGCTGCAGGACGAACTGGCAGGTACCGAAAACCGGATCGCGGTGGAAAGGCGCCGGTTCAACGAGGCGGTCCGTGCCTACAACACCACGATACGCTCTTTCCCGACGAACATCATCGCCGGGATATTCGGTTTCGAAAAGGCTGTATTCTTCGAAGCTCCGCCGGAAGCCAGGACGGCCCCGGAGGTGAAGTTTTGACGATTGAGCTTGAACAGATGGAAAAGGAAATCGGACCAGTCGAAATCCCCATCGACGGATGCATAGATCTTCATACATTTCTGCCTCAGGATGCGGCGGACGTAGTGGAGGAATATATCAGGGCGTGCCGTGAAAAAGGCATTTTCGAAGTTCGGGTGATCCACGGGAAGGGAAAAGGAACACTACGCCGGACCGTTCATGCGGTCCTCGACCGGCACCCCATGGTGGCTGCATACCACCTGGACCCCGGCCCCTCCGGCTGGGGGGCCACGATAGCCCACCTGCGCTGAGCGGTGGGAATGTGCAGCGAAAAATGGTTCGAGAAAAAGATAGAAAAAATCTCCACGGCCGTTCAGATGCAGACACCGGCAATGAGACCGCAGCCGCTCTCTTTTATTCACGTATGACTCAGGGTTTGTCGGCGGCCTGGCCGATATGTGCGGCCTATGTGCCCATCGGGCTGGCGTTCGGTGTGTCCGCGCAGAAAATAGGCCTCTCGCCGCTGGAAATAGGCTTGATGTCCCTGTTCGTATTCGCCGGAAGCGCCCAGTTCATTGCGGTATCGATGATAGGAAGCGGTGCCGGGGCCGCATCGATAATTCTTGCAACCTTCGTGGTCAACCTCCGGCATCTGTTGATGAGTTCCGCGCTGAGCATATTCCTGGGAAAAAAGCGGTCCGCGCATCCAGCGCTGTTCGCCTATGGAGTCACCGATGAAAGCTTCGCGGTGAACCACCACCGCTTCTTGACCGGAAACTGGGATGCCTTCCGGGCACTGGTTGTCAATCACGCGTCCAATCTTGCGTGGATCGCGAGCACCGTTGCGGGAGGGCTGGGAGGACAGTTCATTGCGCCGGGAGCCTTCGGGCTGGACTACACTCTCTCCGCCATGTTCATCGGGCTGATCGTACTCCAGGTCCGCCGCCTGCTTCATGTCGCGGTTGGAGCCGTGGCAGGTGCGGCCTCCGTGGCACTGAGCTTCGTTCTTCCCGGCAACTGGAACATCATCGCGGCGTCGGTCGCGGCCGCCACGGCAGGAGCCGTGATCCTCGGCATCAACGGCCCGTTTCATCGGAGGCGGAAGGCATGACCGATTCCGGTTACATCCTGCTGCTTTTCGGAATGGCGGCTGTCACCTATGTGCCCCGCTGGCTCCCTCTACGGCTGCTTTCCGGCCGAACACTTCCCCGGTGGTTTCTGGACTGGCTTTCGCTGATCCCGGTAGCGGTACTGAGCGCGCTTCTGCTCCCGGAACTCCTGATTTCCGGCCCCTCACGACACCTGGACCCGACGAACCCCAAACTCCTCGTCGCGATTCCAACCTTCCTGGTCGCCGCAAAGACGAAGTCGCTGCTCTGGGCCGTGCTGACAGGCATGGCCCTTTACTGGGCCGCCGGAAAACTCTTATAATTCAGCAGGATACCTTTAAAAAAGGGAAGAACTCAATAAACTTCAGCGGCTCGTTGCAATTTTATTCGCCCTGAAGACCGAAAAGGCCCAACCGTTTCCGCGACCCTGCCGCGACCACGGCTTTTGCCTTTCATCGGATTCTTCCAGGCGCACCTCAAAAAATAATTGACATATATAGTTTCATATATTTATATGTATGACATATATTTTATCGGAGAGAGTCATGTTCAAGAAACTTCAACAAGGGCGCATGTACGAAGCCATCACAAACCAGGTCATGGAGGCTATTCTCCGCGGCGACCTCAGCCCTAACGATAAACTTCCTTCAGAAAAAGAACTGGTCGAGATTTTCGGGGTAAGTCGTGTAACCGTAAGGGAAGCGATCCGCTCTCTGGAGCAGATGGGAATTGTAGAGGTTCGCCAGGGCAGCAACGGAGGGGCTTTCATAAAGGATGTGGACCTCGACGCGATATTGGCTCAAATCGCCAACGCCCTAAGGATGACCAACCTTACTATTAAACATCTTTCCGAGGTGCGAGCCGCTCTCGAATCAAGCACCATTTCACTTTATCTTCCACCGGTCTTCACCAAAATACATTGTGACGCCCTCACAGCCAATGTAGAAAAAGCGGAAACCTTCGCAAGGCAGAACAAATTTTCGAAAAGGCTTGAAACAAATTTCAATTTTCACAGTATGCTGATTGACCTGGCTGGAAATCCACTTCTTTCCCTGATGCACAAGCTGATTGTAGATCTCTCCCTCCCTTTTTTCGAGAATGTTCAGCCTTCTCAGGAAA
>DSCZ01000641.1 GCA_011048855.1 Desulfobacteraceae bacterium
AAAAGCCGTCCTTGCGTGACAGGGCGGCTGGCCCGGCGTGGGTTCTATGGAAACGGCACCAGCGGCTGCAGGGCGAAGTACAGAAGTGGAAGGAATATGGCAGGGAGCATGTTGCCCACCCGGATGCGCTTGACCTCGAGCATATTGAAGCCTATTGCGGCAATTAAAAGTCCTCCGACAGCGGACATCTCAGCTATGACTTCGGGTGTCAGGGATCTCGATACGAATGACGCCGAAAGCGTTATCGCTCCCTGGTAGACAAACACTGAAACGGAACTCAACAAAACCCCCGACCCCATCGTAGAAGCGAATACTATTGAAGCGATTCCGTCAAGCAGGGATTTTGCGAACAATGTCCGGTGATCTCCGGCCAGGCCGCTTTCGAGGGAGCCCACGATCGCAAGGGCGCCCACGCAGTAAATGAGGCTCGTTGTCACGAACCCGCGCGAGAAACCCTCGCCGCGTGCGGCAAAACGAGACTGCACCCAGTTCCCCACACCCTCCAGCCGTTCCTCGATTCGCAGCCACTCTCCCAGTACGCTCCCGGCCGCGAGGCATATTATAACAAGCAGAATTTGCTGCGTTTTAAGGGCGTTAGTAACTCCTATGAGCATCACCGCAAGGGACAATGCCTGCATCACCGTGGTACTGTACCGAGAAGGGATGCCTCCCCGCAAAACAAGGCCGATCCCGCCGCCCGCCACTATAGCTGCGGCATTGACAAACGTCCCCAGCAAAGCTGTCTCCTGATAAAATCGAAAAAGATGGGGTTCAGTCGGGTGTCATACCCGGCAGGTCCTCACGAGGCCGCCTTCAACCTTTTGTGTTCCACCATGATGCATTTGTTCATAACAACCTGAAGGCCCGCTTCTCTGGCCCGGGCGGCGGCCTCGTTGTGCACGACGCCTATCTGCATCCAGAGAGCCTTTGCATCGGCAGCAACCGCTTCTTCTGCAACCTGCGGGATTCGCGAAGGAGAAATGAAGCAATCCACGATATCTATTTTGACCGGAATTTCAGAAACCCGCCTGTAGCAAGGCCGTCCCAGGAGCTGTTCGTGACCCGGATTCACCGGTATCACGTCATATCCCTGCGCTATCAAATAACGAGCCACGCGATTGCTGTCCCGCTGTTCTTTCGGGGAAAGCCCCACTACGGCTATCGTACTGGATTGTTCGAGCAGTCCAGTGATATCAACATCCGGAGGATTACAGTCCGGCAGCTCGCAGTTCGTATCAGCCATAATCACCGTCTTTCGATTCACCGTTTCAGGCAACCCCTCTGTTATTTGAGAACCGAAGAAATTTTTTCGGCTTTTTTCTTCATATCCACCGCAGTTTTAAGACCCGGCATCTGCCCAATAACTTTGCCGGTTATTTTATCTTCGAGAGCCTGCGTGGAGGTTGAAGCGGCGCTCGCCGACTCCGGAGCATCGGCTTCACCCGGAGTCGTTTCATCGCCCATATGCTTTTTTACATTTTTGAACTCCCTGATCGCCCCGCCGAGGCCTTTGCCGATCTCAGGCAGTCTCTTGGCTCCGAATATCAAAAAAACCACCAGTGCGATTACGATCAGTTCTGTGTGTCCCGGCATAAACATGGCCTACTCCTCAATATTATCGAGCTTTTAAACAAAAACGGCCCGGCTGAAGATGTTTCCCTCACGGCTAGCATTGAGAATTGACGAACTGCACGGGATCCTCATTTTCTTCCCGCGCCTCGACAGTTCCTATCAGGTAAGCCCGTTCACCTATGGCATCCAGTCTCTGCAATACGTCTTCGGTTTCCTTTTCATTCACGACGATCACGAGCCCCAGCCCGCTGTTGAAGGTCCGCATCATTTCACGTTCAGGAATCTTTCCGGCTTTTTGCAGATAAGAAAATATCGGCTGCGGCGTCCAGCTGCCTGTGTCGATTACGGCCTTACATCTGCGGGGCAACATCCGGGGGATATTGTCTATCAGCCCGCCCCCGGTGATGTGGGAAATTCCATAAATCGTAAAATCCCGCCTTATATTGTTTATCGCCCTGGAATAGATCCTTGTGGGCTCAAGCAATTCTTCCCCTAGTGTTCTTCCGAACTCGTCCACGTGGTGATCTACGGACATCTTGAGGCCATCGAAAAAAATCTTGCGCACAAGAGAAAAACCGTTGCTGTGAAGCCCGCTCGAGGCGATGCCGATCAACTTGTACCCCATGGCGATCTCGGAGCCGTCGAGCAATTCTTCATTGTCGGCGATTCCCACGACGAAGCCGGCCAGATCATATTCCCCTCCTGGATAAAAACCCGGCATCTCCGCTGTTTCTCCCCCGATAAGCGCACATTGAGCCTCTATGCATCCATCGGCTATGCCTTTGACGATTCGCCCCGCCTTTTCCAGATCAAGCTTTCCCATCGCCAGATAGTCCAGGAAAAAAAGCGGCACCGCCCCCTGGACCATGATATCGTTCACGCACATCGCCACCAGATCGATTCCTACGGTGTCATGCCTGTCCATCATAAAAGCAATTTTTAATTTCGTCCCGACCCCATCGGTGGAGCTGACGAGCACCGGATTTCTGTAATGTTGGAGATTCAAAGAAAAAAGACCTGCAAAACCTCCAATGTCGGTTATCACACCGGATTTGTAAGTTTTATTAACAATCGGCCGCAGGATATCAACAAATTTGTTTCCTGCGTCAATATCGACGCCGGCTTCTGCATAAAGCCCTTTCCCCGAATGTTCTTCCATCGTTCCGCCGGACCCCGTTTCTGAATTCATCTTGAAAACTTGTGATTATCACCACGAAAACTTACTATTAGTAGTAGTATCTTGCAGTTTCGTTGTCAAACCTTTTCTCGGGGGACAGGCCCCGGAGAGATCAAATGGATCACAATGACATATCCCCATCTACAGCATCATTAACTCGTCTGCGAGGTGTCGGTGTAAACAGGGCGGCTCACCTGGCGGCCAAAGAGATAACATCACTCCACCACCTGCTCCATCTCCTGCCGTTGCACTACGAAGACAGGAGGAAGGTTACCTTGATCGGCTCGGCTGGCGATTCGGAGACAGTGGTGATCCGCGGAACGGTCACCGCTAAAGGCGAAACGCGTTCCTTCGGCCGGCGCAGCGGCCGTTTTAAAGCAGTCGTCAACGATGGAACCGGCGCGCTGGAACTCCTCTGGTTCAATTACCATCCAGGATACCTTTCCAGCCTCCTCGAAAAAGGCACCGATCTCTTGATTTACGGAAAGATCGATTGCTCGGGCACCCTTCCCCGGATGATCCACCCTGAAGCAGCCGTTGCCGGCGGCGAGAGAGGCGGTGATTTCAACCGGATCGTCCCGGTCTACCCGTCGGTCCCCGGATTCACCCCCCGGTTGCTGAGATCCGTGGTCAACCAGGCCCTGGATTCAACGATTTCCGGACTCCCGGATCCTGTGCCGGCCAAGGTGATCGAGCAGCTCGGGCTTCCGTCCCTTTCCGAGGCGCTGAAAGCCTTGCACCGACCCGGGCCGGGAGCTTCAATCACAGAACTCAACGAAGGTCGAAGCGGCGCCCACCGTCGAATATTGTTTGACCGGTTCTTTTC
>DSCZ01000555.1 GCA_011048855.1 Desulfobacteraceae bacterium
GAAAGAAACTCCGAACTCATCGAGTTTCTGTGCGATCCTCGACTTGTCTTTGGCCGAAAGGGTGATCTGATCCCCCTGGCTGCCGTCTCTCAACGTCGTGTCGTATATCTGTACCTTCACAGGATCGGGCATAGCATGCCTCCAGGCCGAAAAAAAACCCGCTACCAGAAGGCCTGATAGCGGGTTTTGATTTTTTTGAATGGGTTACGCCATTATCAGGCCTCGGCGTGTCAAATCCACACCAATAAGGAGAAGCAACAGGGAAGCAAGTATCCCTGTTGCGCTGCTAATGACGATAATGCTGAGGGCTTCGAAATTCATCGACCTCTAGTCACCCCGTTGAACGTTAAAATGAAATAAGAGGTAGAATAAAGAATGACAATCCAATAGTCAAGCTATTTTTTTCAGACCCGGCCTTTCATTTCACCTGGAGGAGAAAAACTCCCATCTTTGATCTGGAAGCTTAGCTTTGCCTATCCGGTGTTTCCGGTGAGCGCGCTTTATTGCTGGGTGACCCTGAATACTTCCTCTATCGTCGTCACGCCTTCCAGGACCTTTCGCGCCCCGGCCTCTCGGAGAGTCACCATACCCTGGGCTACAGACTGTGATTTGATCGCCCCGGCATCGGAGGTGCTGAGGATCGTTCTTTTGATTTCATCGGTCATCATAAGGATCTCGAAAATACCGGAGCGGCCCCGGTAGCCTGTGTTCATGCATGACGGGCATCCGGTACCGCGATAAAAAACCTTTCCTTCGACCATCTCCGGTGTCAGCCCGATACTCCGGTATTCGGCCTCATTCGGTACAAAGGAAACCTTGCATTCATTACAGATCACGCGTACGAGCCTCTGAGCCAGGATAGCTATCACCGAGGAGGTCACCAGAAAAGGCTCGATGCCCATATCTATAAGTCGGGTTACCGCGCTCGCCGAATCGTTTGTGTGCAGGGTGGAAAACACCAGGTGACCTGTCAATGCCGACTGTGTCGCAATTTCAGCGGTCTCAAGGTCCCGGATCTCACCCACCAGGATGACATCCGGATCCTGCCTCACAATGGAGCGGAGACCGTTTGCGAAGGTCAGGTTGATCTTGGGATTGACTTGGATCTGCCCGATACCGTCGATCTGGTATTCCACAGGATCTTCGATGGTGATTATATTTATATCGGGAATATTTATTGAAGACAGCGCCGCATAAAGCGTCGTGGTCTTGCCGCTGCCCGTGGGGCCGCTCACAAGCATGATTCCATAGGCCGACCGGATCAACTGGTCGAAATGAGCATGCATCGGCTGCGGCATTCCCAGGTCCGAGACATTCAACAGAACCGAAGTCTTGTCCAGCAACCGCAGAACGACCCTCTCGCCGAACGAGGTGGGAATGGTCGAAACACGGATGTCTATATTCCTGCCGGCCATCCGGATTTCTATGCGTCCGTCCTGTGGCAGACGTTTTTCGGCGATGTTCATGTTGGCCATGACTTTGACCCGTGATATCAATGCAGACTGTATTCGTTTCGGAGGAGAAAGTTTGTCATACAGAATTCCGTCCACCCGATAGCGGATTTTCAGGGCGTGGTGTGAAGGCTCGATATGGATGTCACTCGCCCGGGCCTTAACGGCCTGGGACAACATTAAATTCACCAGTTTGACAATCGGAGCATCACTGGTGTCCTCCAGCAGGTCCCCTGTTTCCTCGATTTCGGAAATAATCCGGTCCGTATCCTCGTCCTGCATATCCTTGACAACCTGTTCGGCAGAATCCCTGCTTAAATCGTACGCATAGTTTATCAGGGAATTAATAACATGGGCCGGTGCCAGGGACGGCGGAACATCTTCGAGCCCCGGGATCAGCCTGAGATCGTCCAATGGCTGGAACAAAAGGGGATCGTTCACGGCTATGAACCGCCCGGATGCGTTCATCACCGGAAACATTCGCCATTTCTTCAGAAACAAAATAGGAACCTGATCCGTGAATTCCGTATTCAGGCCTTCAGGAGCAATTTCTTTTACGAAAGGCATGGAAAACTGAATCGCCAGGGCCTGGAGCAGCTGCTCTTCACTGATGGCATTCTGGCGTATCAGGATCTCCCCGAGCCTGCCACCCTTCGTTTTCTGAATTGCAAGAGCAGATGCCAGAATCTCTGCTTCGAGTCCGCAGAGTTCAACCAGAATTTCTCCAAGCAGCCGGTGCCCCATAAATCAATCCCTGTCTGAATCCAGATTCTCAAGTATTCTCAAAAGATCACCATCCTGATTCATTTTAACAGCGCCTTCCTTTACGCGATCTATCTGCTCCCGCTTGATATCGTGCAGTTTCCGTGCATCATCCTGGTTTTCGACTATGTGGGGAGTCAAAAAGATAAAAAGGTTCTGGGCTTCATTTCTCCTCGAAGTGGACTTGAACGCCCATCCGAGCCCGGGTATGCCCCCTAGACAAGGAACCCTGTAATCCGAACGATTCATAAGTTCGTCTATCAATCCACCGATCACGATCGTATTTCCGTCTTTGACGATGACCGTGGTTTTGGCCACCCGCTTCAAGGTAGTCGGCCTGACCTTGTCAGTGTCGTCGGTCACCTGTGAAACCTCCTGCTCGATTTTGAGCCGCACGAACTTTTCCCTGTTGATCTGAGGCGTGATCGTGAGCGTCACGCCCACATCCTTGTATTCATAGGTACTGTAGTCGCGCAGGGTGTCGGTGGTTTCGGCCCTGGTTTGAAAGGGCACGTTCTTGACGACCTGTATCTGGGCCTCTTCGTTATCCGTTGTCATGATCTGGGGAGTGGATAAAATTTGAACGCCGTCCTCGGTCTGCATGACGTTTATGACCGCGCCGAGAGTGTCAAAGGTAACCCCCCCTATTTCGATAATATTCCCGATTACTCCCAGGGAAAACCCGCTCGGTGCCCCTCTGGGGGTGAGAATCGGGGTTGGAGGCTTCGAAGCTCCGAAGGAAATTATTTCGCGTCCCTTGTGACTGCCCGTATCATCTCCGATTCTCCAATCCGTACCGAATTTGAGATCCTTGTTTACACTGACCTCCATGATCAGCGCCTCTATGTAAACCATCCGCCTTGGGATATCCAACTTCTGGATAACATTTTCGAGCACCAGGTAATCTTCCTTGTTCGCCGTGATAACCAGTGAATTGGTAGCCGCGTCGGCTACGATCTGGACCTCCTTGGAGATCACCGGGGCCTTCCCCGGCTCAGTGGCATCCTTGCTCTGTTTCACCGGGATGGCCATCAACACCTTCGTCAAATCTTCGGCATTTGCATGCTGAAGGTAAATAACCCGTATATCCCCCTCCCCCGGAGGTGTCTGTTTGTCTACGAGGGCCACCAGTTCCTTGATACGTCGGATATCGGACTCAGAAGCCAGCACGATCAAGGTGTTGGTGCGTTCGTCGGGCACGATTTTTATCGCCACCACGTCCGCCTGTCCCTTCTTGCGGGCTTCCTGGGCGGCACTCTGAAACAACGTATTCAAGGACTTGGCCAGGTTGGAGGCCGAGGCGAACTCCAGCGGAATCACCGCCATCATTTCCCCGACACCCTCTACGTCTATAGC
>DSCZ01000600.1 GCA_011048855.1 Desulfobacteraceae bacterium
CCCAGGATGCTTTCCCCGATGATTATAGAAGCCAGGCCGGCTACGATCATTCCGATACCCATGCCCACGTCCGCAAAACCCTGCCCCTGAGCCACCAGTGCTCCGGAAAGCGCCACATAGGCGTTTGAGAGTCCGAGTCCGAAGACTGTGACGTTATCGGTGTTGACTCCCAGGGAACGGATCATTTGCTCGTTGTCCCCGGTAGCCCTCATTGAAAATCCCGCCTGCGTGTGGAGAAACAGATCGGTTGCTATTTTAACCCCGACCGAGACGACGAAAAAGAAGGCGATCATCGGGATGAAGCGATCCACCTGCAGGTTTTCAAGGGGAGTCAGAAGGGTGTCCACCGTCAGCAGCTGGATATTGGAACGACCCATTATTCTGAGATTAACCGAATACAAAATGGTCATCATCAGGATTCCTGAGAGCAGGCTGTTGATCTTCAGTTTGGTATTAAGATAACCTGTTCCACAACCGGCTAAGAAGCCGGCTGCGACAGCGGCTGCGACGGACCATATCGGAGGCACTCCTTCGGTTATCAGCCGGGCCACCACCGCGGCGCCAAGCGGGAAGCTGCCGTCGACCGTCAAATCCGGAAAACTCAGTATTCGAAAGCTGATTACGATACCCAGCGCTACCAGGGCATAGGCCAGCCCCTGTTCGAGCGACACCGGTATCGTGCGCAAGAATGTAGTCAAAAGCATATGAATTTCCTCGCGGCTGCGGAATCGAAAAACCGCGGCGGTGCGCCTGAATATATGTTGGAATCACCGCGCTTCTATTTTCCTTTGACCACGTTCCCGTCTTTGTCCCAAAGTTTATCGGCGGCTTTCCGGACCAGCGTCTCCGGCAGTGCCAGGCCCTGGGCGTCTGCATGCTTGAAACTGACCCAGAGGCTGTAATCCGAAGCCAGGCCGGCCGGTATTTTTCCGGGATCCTCACCGCGCAGGATGCGGGCCGCCTGTTTACCGGCCGTGTATCCGATGAGGAAATAATCAGGCCCGTATGCGGCCACTGCCCCCCGGGGCACGCTGTCCCTGTCGCCTGCAAAAAGCGGAATGTCATTGGCGTTGCAGATTTTGACAATGGATTCGAATGCGGAAACGCAGGTGTTGTCCGATGTGATGTGAATTGCGTCCACTCTTCCGACGAGGCTCTCGGCCGCCTGCATCACTTCCGCTGTGGTCGAAACGTGCGCTTCCACGAGTTTGTCGCCCATCGCTTCCACGGCTTCCTTCATTTCCTTAATATGATAGGTTACATTGATGTCTCCGGGATTGTAAATCGTCCCCCAGCGGGTCGCGCCCGGCACCAGATTCTTGTACATTCGGCACTGGAGTGTTATCGGCCATCTGTCGCTTACACCGGTCACATAGGTGCCGGTTTCCCCCATAAGCGGAATGATGCCGGTGGAAACGGGGTCGGTCACCGAAGAGAACACGATTGGTATGGATTTGCTCGCTTTCACCGACGCCTGGGCGTTCGGAGTGCTGATGGCGTGGACGAGATCCACTCTGTCATCGACGAATTTCTGGGCGATTATGAAGCAATTCGGTTGCTCTCCCTGCGCATTCTGCCTGTCGATCGTTATGTTTTGCCCTTCAATGAACCCTTCCTCTTCGAGTGCGGCTTTGAAGCCTTTAGAATCGTTGTCGAGAGCCGGGTGGGCGACGATCTGGTGTTCCCCGATACGGATCATTTTTGCTGAAACGGCGGGGGAAAGCCCGATACAAAACACCAAAGCCAACAAGGCACCAACTGTCCATGTTTTCATGATACTTCCTCCTTTTTGCGGTTTGACTCTTAAAATTCCTTCCAGGGCAACGTGTACTTCGAACCGTCCTACCAGACAGGTAAAAAGCGATGCAAATTTCTTGTTTGTCGGTACCAGGCCCGAGCGTAATGGATATACCGACGAGGAGGAAGCCGAGGATCGAACATGACATCAGCCTGACTGCTGGGCGGTACATGTAAACGTGCGCTATAGATTTCTACGAAGCATAGGCAAGGTTGCCGACGGTGTCAAGAATGTCTTCGCCAGAGGCTGAAATCCGTTTGAATTCCCGCCTTGACAATCAACGGCTCCGTGTTAAAATTCTGCCGTCATGCGCTTTAATCCCCGCTGGACGGCGGGTATATATTTGGACTGTTTTGTCTGTTAAGGAGCAATGATATGGCTGAAGAAGAGAAGGGTTTTGTAATCAAAGACAGGCGGGCTTTTTACGGTGAAGGCCGGGTGAAAGAGCAGGAGGAGCCGGGGAGGGAGAAATACGAAAAGCCTTCCGGCGGGAGCGGCGAGTCGTCGAAAGAGGCGGGGGGAGGTTCAACTCCTCTTCCGGAAGTAAATTTCACCTCTTTGATTTTTAGTCTTAGTTCATCCGCTCTGCTGCACCTTGGCGAAATGGCCGATCCTCAAAGCGGGAAGATTGCACTTGATTTGCCTCTGGCCAAACATGCTATAGATACGATAGCGATGCTGAAAGACAAGACGAAAGGCAATTTAAACGAAGAAGAGCGGAAATTCACCGAAACGGTGCTGACCGATCTTCGGTGGCGTTATGTGAGGGCGGCGAAATAGTCTTTCAGGTCTCCATTTATTTCAACTGCAACCCTTTTGTCTCTCCGGCCCGAGAACAGGGCCGGTCTGTTATTCGGAGCATATAACCCCCCAGATGATGTCAAATCCGATTAACTGCCGCGTTCAGGCCCCGGCCAAAATCAACTTTCTGTTAAAGGTCGTCGGGAAAAGACCCGATGGATATCATAACCTTGTTTCTGTGATGGTGCCGGTGGATCTCTGCGATTCCATCCATTTGCATTCGACACAGGAGGCCGGAATCTCGTTGACCTGCAAGGGGTTGTCTTTGCCTTCCGGAGAGGATAATCTTGTTTTTCGCGCCGCGGAAGCTTTTTACCGGGAGGCAGGTATTCTTCCCCGTGTCCACATGACGCTCGACAAGGTAATTCCGGTCGCTGCAGGGCTCGGGGGAGGTAGCAGCGATGCGGCTGTCACGCTGCTCGCGCTGAACGATCACTATCAAAAGCCTTTGCCGCGGCAACGCCTGGGGGCAATTGCCGCGAAGCTGGGTGCCGATGTTCCATTTTTTCTTTATCGACGGCCTTGTATTGCAACAGGGATAGGCGACGTACTGGAGCCGCTGGAGCTATGGCCGTCTTTGTGGTACCTGATCATAAAGCCTCCCTTCAGCGTATCAACCGGATGGGTTTATCGAAACCTTAAATTGGAGTTGACATCAACTTCCACTGAAGATATACTAAAACACTTGAAAAAGCAGCCCTTTGAGATTTCGCGGCTACTGGAAAACGATCTCGAGAGGGTTACCGCTTCTAAGTTTCCGGTGATCCTCACTATCAAGAAGGCACTCCTTGAAGCGGGCGCTGCAGGCGTAGGTATGTCGGGAAGCGGACCAAGCGTGTTCGGCGTCTTTACGGACAGGGGTCGTTTGAACGATGCCGCCCGTGTGATGTTTTCCCTGGATTTTGGCCAGGTATTTGCCGTCAGGGGGTTGTAATTCGTGCTGGGGTGTCGTCAAGCGGTAA
>DSCZ01000196.1 GCA_011048855.1 Desulfobacteraceae bacterium
CCTGAAGGCGGTGCATCGTTTCTACATAATAAACCCAGAAGTGAAAAATTATCATGAGTGAATACGAGCAGCAGATCCAGTTCCTGGACGTATCCGGTCTGAATGATTTTTCCTGTGATTTTAAAGACGGGGTTGTCGTGATAATGCCCTGCATCGACAGGAAAAAGGGTGAAGAAACGGCAAAAGTGTTGTACAGGAGAGCCGCTATCGACTGCAGGATCCTTATTGCATTCGACAGCCTGCGGCAGGGTTTCATCAAGACCTTGAACGACACGGCTGCCAGGGTCAACGCCGGATACATCGTTTACACAGCCCAGGACGCCTGGCCCGGCCGGGGGTGGCTTGAATGCGCCTTGAATTCTCTGGAGGAGAGCGGCAAAGGCCTTCTGGCTTTCAACGACGGGAAGTGGAGGGGGCATATCGCTTCTTTCGGAATGGTAAGAACGAGCTGGGTCAATAAATTGTACGGCGGTGATATCCTTTATTCGGGGTATAAAGCTCACGGTGCCGATAATGAATTGACCGTCATAGCGCGCGTTCAGGGCATGTATCTGTACAATCCCGAATGCACTCTGGTGGAAATAGACCCGGACAAAGACGGCCGGAGCTCTAATCCAGAGGATAAAGCCCTTTTTCGGATGCGGTTCGCCCAAGGCTTCGACGGGTTGGGGGATGTCCACCGATTGAAAAAGTTGGCCGCTGAATACAACGTGCCGATGGTTTGTCCCATTAAACCCGATGATTCACGCCGTAACGCGGGTGTGTCCATAATAATCCCCATTTCAAACGACACCCATGCCCTTAAGCGGCAACTGGAGTTTTTTTTTCGCGTCAACACCTTTCAGCCGGTGGAGATTGTTATTATTGAGCACGGAGGCGCAGGCGACACGCTTGGTGTTGTGGCCGACTACGCCGCTGAGGCTTTCATTCGATTCATCAATCGCGGCCGGAAACATACTGTCGCCGATTCGTGCTATTTTGGAGCGGCCAGGGCAAGGTACCCGTATCTGCTCTTCTTGAAAAACGGCGAGGTCATCACTTCGGATATCCTTCCCGCCGCCGTTGCCCGGCTGAAACGGGAACCGTCCCTTGCTTCTCTGAAGACATCTTCATTTGAGGTCCTGCGAAAAAGGAAAATTATTGAATCTCATTGTGTTACGGTGACGTCGAGTGAGCCTGGAGACCGCAATCAAGGCAGCGCGCAGGAAATCCTCGCCAACGCGGAGGCCGAATGGGATACGAGGAATTGTCCGAGCATTGTTTCCGTGGAAAAGAATATTCCACTTGCAGGGCGCCTCTATGTCGTACCGCGTACAATGAGCCCCAGGAACACCACCCGTTATCGTTCTTTTCATCTAAGAGAGTTTTGCAGGGATCTGATCGATGTGAGATTCGTGGATCATGCAAAGGAAGGGCCTGATTTTTTTGAGCGGTTGCGGCGGGAAAAGCCCCTGGTTCTGCTGCAACGCTTTGCGGCGAAAGACCGCGGCACAAGAGATTTCCTGGACCGCCTGATTTCCACCCAGGCCCGCATAGTCTACGACATGGACGACCAGATTTTCGATCGCTCAGAAATCGAGGATTGGCGGATACCGGGGATCGCAGACCACCCGGAACAGTATCTGGAATGTATGCAGCATGCGGACCAATTTCTTGTTTCCACCAAAGAACTCAGGCGCAGGCTGGAAATGGTCTTCAAAAAACCGGTTCATGTTCTGCACAATTTGCTCAGCGCTGAGCAGGTTTCGTTGTCCAGGCAGGCTGCGGCGGAGAAAGAACATGCAGGAGATGAATTCATAATCGGCTACGCATCCGGATCGGCAACACACGACAGGGATCTCGCGCAGGCTCTGGATGGCATTGCCCGATTCCTGGCCGACGTTCCTGAAGCCGGGTTTCATTGCATCGGGGATGTTGATTTGCCTGCTTCTTTCATGAATGCTCATGGGAGCAGGGTAACTATCCAGCCGAAGGTGGATTGGAGGGATTTGCCAAGGATTCTGGCAGGTTTCCACGTGCAGATTATTCCGCTGGAGGATTGCAGTTTCAACAGATATAAAAGCCAGATTCGCTTTCTGGAGTCAGCTGCAGTGGGGGTCCCGGTGCTTGCCTCTGCGGTGGGGGAGCAGGCACAGACCATTATACATGGCTACACAGGTTGCCTTTGTCCCAATACCGAGGAAGGATGGTACCAGGGCCTGCATTGGTATTTCGATGACCCCGGGCGGTTGCGAACCATCGGAGACAGGGCATCGGACATGGCGCTTCGCTACTGGACAACGGGTTCGGAATTCCGCAGGCACAGGTTGAAAGACATTCTTCGTGATTTAACACTCGGAGTGATGCGGGACAAGGTTTCAATCATCGTTGTTGCCTACAATCCCCTTCCCGATATTATGGCCCTTTGCGAATCCATCAAGGCTTACACGAATATACCTTATGAGCTTTTGATCTGGGTCAATTCCCCTGATCCGAGAACAAAGGAGTATCTCAATTCGCTGGTTCCGTGGAGGACTTATCTCGTCGATCTGAACACGAATGTGGGAAAGGCACCGGCTGCGAACCATCTGTTCAAGATAGCCGCGGAGAGATTCATTGCCGGGCTGGATGACGACTTCATCCTGCCGGAATCCTGGGCCGAGAACATGATCCGTGCCGCCAAAGCAGTTCCTGATCTGGGTTGGCTTTCCGCGGACCTGACCCCCGACAGCTCCGGGATAAGGGGAAGGGGAGAGGTTTGTTCCTATCCGGGTGGCGTGGATATTTACAAACCTTCCGGCGTCGGCGGTTGGATGGTTTTTACCACTGCCTCGGCGCGGGAAAAGATCGGTTTCTACCGGGAGCACGGCTTATACGGGGGAATCGACGGCGATTACAATCGACGTGCCAGGAGGCTTGGACTGAACACCGGTTACGTCCGAGATGTGGTGGGACGACACAAAATCAGCCGTGACAGGTTTCCGGCATGGGAGCTTTTCAAGCAGCGCATCCAGGACGAAATGCGCATACACGGTAAAGAAAGCGACAAGGTCAGCGATAAATTTACAGATTTCTTTCAAAATGGCTACAGGCCTCTGACCTGTACGATCAAGGCCGGGTTCAATTCAGGGAATGAACAGGATTCGGAGGCTGCAGCCCTGGTCTCCCATTTGCAGAGAGGTCTGGAAAGTCTTGATTACCGGGTGAGGCTGGATTGCTCCCGGGAATTCCCGCCGGAGAAGACAAGAGATGACGTGGTGCTGCATTTTTTCAGCGGGCGGCTTTACAAGCCTGATGATTACAACCTGAACCTGCTCTGGCTGGAAGCTGCGGCAAACGGGTTGACCAGGGATTTTTTAATCGGTTTCGATTACATTTTATGTGATGCTCAAGATACTGCTGAAATGGTCGAAAGCCTCGCCCCGGAGATTAAAACAACGGTTCTCAAAACAAAAACAGGGCAGGATATGACTGATGCGATCCACGAAGCGGTGCGGTTCATTGTGAAAAATTACGTTCATTATAAATCCGAGGGCCTCTACCGGCTGAGAAATAAAGGCTGACTTATGAGTGGATATTC
>DSCZ01000290.1 GCA_011048855.1 Desulfobacteraceae bacterium
GATATACCTCACTTGGGAAAGTTGTCGGTGTTGAAGTGGCAAAAAATCTCGGAGGCGAACAGCTTGCCCAGGCCGCCGAGATATTCGACGGGACAGTGGGAGACATAATGAAAACACTTGTCGATAAGGGTTATCAAAGCAGTCAGGAATATGATGCTGACAAAGCAGCCGTAGAAATAATGAGACGCATCGGGTATAATCCTGTGGCACTTAAAGGGATGCTTAAAGAAATGAGCAAAAGGCTCGGTCCCACATCCGGGGGGTTTGGTAAGACCCATCCGACGCCTCAAAAAAGACTGCGACAAGTTGAAACTGTGATAGATGAGTCCGGTGTAACCAAAACTCCAGGTGTAAGAAAAGCCCGTTTCAATAGGACTATGGCCGGAATTTAAGCCGTACAAAGGCTGATGATGAAAAAGCTGATCCATGGCATTATAATCGGACTTCTCTCTGCCGCCTGCGCTTTGTTTTTTTATTCTTCCGGACACCTCGACTGGCTGGAAAGAGTTACCTGGGACTGGCGAGCGAGACTATTTGCCGCTCCCGGCCGGGCAAGCGATCAGATTCGAATTGTCATGATAGACCAGACAAGCCTCGACTGGGCCAAAGATACACTTCAAATCCCCCTTTCATGGCCCTGGCCGCGGCAACTCTATAATCCTATTCTGACTGCTCTGCGAGAGGGTGGCGCCAAAGCAATCGTCATCGATCTAATCTTTACGGAATCATCTTTCGCCGGAGTTGACGACGATGAAGCCTTTGGTCGAGCCATTGCGGATACATCCAACGTAATCGCGTCCCTCAATCTCAGCAACGAACAGGGTCTGGAAACAACATGGAATCCCCAGGCCGATGGCAATAATTTTGACGTTGACGGGCTTAAGGATTACCTCCAAACCGAAAAGGGATCATCGGCGGTTAAAACCAGGGCATCCTTCCCCATAGAACAGGTGGCGGCGAACGCCGCGATTCTGGGAAGTATCATGATAACAAGGCAGGATAGTGACGCAATAATACGCCGCGCCGCGCCTTTCCACGTCTTCGATAATCATTTCGTTCCATCCATGGGGGTGGCCACCTTCATGGGTGTCAATCCTGAAGATCCCATCAGCATATCAAGGGATAATCTTCGTCTCGGATCATATACTGCGCCACTGGACAGGCACGGAAATGTCATCATCCGCTATCGCGGCAAGAGTCAGACTCACAGAGCCGTAAACGCCGCTGCCGTAATGCAGTCCGGACTTAGAATCATGGAAGGAAAGAAGCCCGGCATGGATCTGTCCCTTTTCAAGGATGCCTATGTATTTATCGGCGTTACTGCCCCCGGCGCCAAAGACCTTCGTCCCACACCACTCCAGCGTGACTATCCGGGCGTTGAGATACACGCAACAATGCTTGACAATCTCCTGTCTGGAGACTTCATGAAAGAGGTTGCTCTCTTTCTCGTCATACTGTTAACTGCGGGCTTCTGCATCGCAGCAGGTATTATAATACGCATTCTAAACAAAGGTTATCACGAAGCGATCGCTGCGATTATACTTTTACCGATCCCATTTATAATTGGGTGCGTATATTACCAGTTAAACGAATGGATGCCGGTTGCAGTATCATCAGCGGGTGTTTTCTTCGCCATATCAGCGTCAGTCATAGTGAACTACACCCTTGAAGGACGACAGAAACGGTATATCAAAAATGCCTTCAAACAATATCTCAGCCCTGTGGTCATCGAACGGCTCGTTGAACATCCGGACAAGCTGACCCTGGGCGGTGAATTGCGTGAACTGAGCATCTTCTTTTCCGACGTTCAGGGATTTACGGGTATATCGGAGCGTCTGACTCCTCCGGAACTTACGGCGCTGCTCAATGAATATCTTACCGCCATGACCGACATCATACTTGACGAAGGCGGCACCATCGACAAATACGAAGGCGATGCCATCATCGCCTTCTGGAACGCCCCGCTCGATGTCCCTGACCACGCGAAACGGGCCGTAGGGGCCGCACTTCGCTGCGGCAAAAAGCTTACCGAACTGAGGCCAAAATTCAAGGAACGAATCGGGCAGGATATCTACGCGCGTATCGGCATTAACACGGGACAGGTTGTTGTTGGAAACATGGGGTCAAACCAGCGGTTCGATTACACCTTCCTCGGCGATGCCGGCAATCTCGCGGCCCGGCTTGAAGGTATCAACAAACAGTTTGGTACTTACATAATGATATCGGAATATACAGTTGCACAGCTCGAAAATGAATTCGCAGTGCGCGAGCTTTCTCGTGTCCGCGTTGTGGGACGTAAAGAACCCATCGTCGTTTACGAGCCCATGTTCAAGGATGATTACAAGGCAAAAAAAGACGTCTTGAAGACCTTTGATGAGGCGCTCAGGAAATTCTATGCCGGCGCTTTCAAAGACGCTCTGGAACTCTTCGACACAATCAAAGAAGAAGACCCAACTGCAGTAGCGTATGCAAGGAAATGTCTCACGCTGATAAAAGACCCGCCCGAAGAATGGCGAAGTGTCTGGGTAATGAGTGAAAAATAATAAAAAAAGAAGGAAAACCTCAAACTATAAGAAATGAAAGGGGAAAGCATGGGTATAGAATTTGTAAAAGAAGAGCATATCGTACGGGTAGGGCTGAACATTCCTGAAACAAAAAACGCCCTGAGCCCCGACGCGCTCCTTGACCTGTTCACCATCTGGGAGCAATGCCGGCAAGACAAAGAGGTGCGGGTGATCATCCTCTATTCGGCGCTTCCCGATATATTCTGTTCAGGAATGGATCTCAATACGGCAATACCCGTCCTGACTGCCGCCCGCAAGCCTGAAACGGAAGGAGAAAAGTGGCTCATATCGAGGGATGATGCCGTGGGAAGAGCGATGCTCAAGTACAGGGATCTGGACAAGCCGGTCATCGCGGCAATCCACGGATACTGCCTGACCGGCGGCTTCGAAATGTCGATGGGCTGCGAACTGAGGGTAGCATCCGATGACGCCCTGTTCCAGATGCGCGAGACGACTCTCGGAATAATGCCGGTGGGAGGATCGAATGTCTTTCTACCCATGCAGGTCGGAGCTACCAGGGCCCTGGAAATCCTCCTCACGGGAAACAATTTTCCGGCGGCGACACTGTACCAATGGGGATTTCTGAACCGGGTCGTCCCCCGGGAAAATCTCATGGACAGCTCAATGGAATTGGCGGCGAGAATAGCTCAAAACGGACCGGCATCGATCAGGGGCATGGTGCGGTGTGCCCGGGAAACGCAGGGGCTCTCCCTTGAAAACGCCATGAAAAAGGAAATTGAAATCGGCATGCCCATTTTTATGAGCGAAGAGGCCCGCGAGGGCATCAAGGCACAGAAGGAAAGACGAAAACCCCGTTTTTAGAATTGAGGCGTTACAATTGAAGTTCCCGATTTTGTAATCTCTCCTTTTTACTGCTCGGCTGCAAAATCCTTGCAGAGCGCCTCGGCCTGTTCCAGGACGGTTTGCGTCGCCTTTTCCTGTTTGTCCGGCGGATAACCGTATTTCCGAAGTATGCGCTTTACGATGACAC
>DSCZ01000269.1 GCA_011048855.1 Desulfobacteraceae bacterium
ATGCCCTTCCCGGTTCTGGTAAAAATAAAAATTTCTGGACCCCGGCACAGGACGCATGTCCACCACCATGGGCCCGATGAAAGGCGCGACAGGTTCCGTGACGAGCGCCTCGTGGCAGTCGGGTTTTACGGGTATGTCCATCCCGATCATCTGAGAGACTTCTCTCGCCGCGGCGCCGGCCGCGTTCAGTACCGCACCGCAGCTGATCGTTCGTTTATCCGTGCGCACTGAAGAGACGGTGGAACCTTCCATCACGAAACCCACGGCTTTTTCATTGAACGTAAATCGTGCGCCTGCCTCAACGGATTTCCTGTAGGCAGAAGCCATAAACAAAAGAGGCGAAGCCGATCCGTCGCCCCGGGCATAAATCGCGCCTCTCAGCCCGTCCATTTTAATCCCGGGCACCAGAGACCGGTAGTCTTCCGGGCTGATCCATTGCACATCGGCGCCGGTGCCGGCCTGAAGGATCATGGCGTTTTTGAGAACTTTTTCTTCTTCTTCGCGGTACGCCGGGTAGGAATAGCCGTTTGCCGACCACAGGATGTCGTCTCCGGTTTCTTCGAACCAGGCGGAGAATATCTGAATGCTCCGGGCGCACACAACCACCTTGCCTTTGTCCGAATGGGTGGCCCGGACTCCTCCTATGGCTTTTTTATTTTCCCCCTGGCCCGGTGATGGACGTGAATCGACAACAAGCACGGAGATTCCAGCTTTTGCGCAGGCCAGCGCGGCCGGTACGCCCACGGAACCTGCACCTACTATCACCAGATCATAGCTTGAGCTCATTTACATTCCCCCCGTTCTGCTGCGGCGAATACACCGGCGGGTGTCTCGACGAACAAGGGCCTCAGATTGTGTGAGGTGATTTGGTCGAGGCTGACGCCTTCCTGCCTGAAAATCTGCATGATAAGCGATTCGCACGTCTTTCCGCCGCAGGCGCCCATGCACACCCTGGTCAAGGCTTTGAGTTCGTTCATGTCGCTGACTCCGTCCCGGATAAGTGCCCGGATCCGGCCGGCCGTCACTCTTTCACACCTGCATACAATGGCGTCGTCGTCGACAAAATGCTCGGAAACGGGTGCGGTCGATCCTTCCATCCTGTTTTTTCCGGGAATCCCGATGCCGGCAATATGCAGCGCCATATCCGGGGGGACCTGGATTTTCACCGCAATGGTCCTGCGCTCGTTTTTGCTGCGTTTGACGCCGGTAATTGGCGCGTTGCCCAGAATATTTCCCTTATAATCAAAAAGTTCCACGATTGTTCCTTTTTCCAGGGAAGATGTGCCGACTTCACAGGGAATAGATACGGTCGGGGCTTCGATGCTTTTTCTGTAATCGACAATCGTAATCGCCAGGCCAGGGCATATGAAAAGGCATTTATGGCACCCGGTGCATTTATTCCCTGTCAGGTGAGGCGGCTCGGTGAGCCCGTCTCCGGAAATTTCGATTACGCCCCTGTCGCACACGGATGCACAGGGGTTACATGGAATCTTCTGCGGGCAATGAAGCACCGGAGTTACTCCCTCAGAGGGGTAGCCGTTGTAATCGGGGGCGGCAGCAGGGCCTGGATGGCTTTTTAAAAGATCGACTTTCTGATACCAGGAGCCGGGAATCTCGTTGCTTTTGCCGACGAGGGCGGCTGCAGCTTCTGCGGCGGCTATCCTCCCGCTGAAAACCGCCGAGGAGGCTTCGGCTATTTCACGTGCATCCCCGGCGGAGAAGACGGGAATGCCGGCCTGTTCCGCCTGCCGGCTGAATTCATCGATTGGATTGAGCCCCACGGCCACGAGAACAGTATCGCAGGCGAAGGATTTTTCAGTACCGGGAAGCGGCTTGAAATGTTCATCCACCGCGGAAACGATTACCGCTTCAACATGATCCCCTCCTTCCGCCTTTAAAACCGTATGACCGGTCATGATGGGCACCCCCAGCCTCCTGATTTTATCGGCGTGAACCTGGTAGCCGCCGCATTCGGGCATTGCCTCGGCCAGGCCCACGACGCTGATCCCGGCCTGGAGGGCATGATAGGCGGCGATAAGCCCGACATTGCCTCCTCCGATCACGAAAATTTTTTCAGCGCATTTGACAAGGTCCCTGTTTACAAGTGTCTGGAACGCTCCGGCCCCGTAAACGCCGGGAAGTGTGTTTCCCGGAAATATCAGGGCCTTTTCCCTGGCACCCGCGGCATTCAAAAGTATTCTGGGGGTAACCAGCCGGTAGGTGGCGCCTCCGGTCACGACGCCCGCCTTTCGGTCGGCATAGACCGCCACCACGGTGCTGTCTTTCCATACGGTTACCGATGGATAGTCATCAATGCGTTTTTCAAGGATGCCTGCAATGTCGAAACCTCTCGTGCCGGCGTTGCAATCTTCTATGGATCCGAAGAACTTATGGGTTTGAAGAAGCAGTTTTCCTCCCAGGCGCTGTTTGTCATCTACCAGCAACGTCCGGATGCCGCTTTTTCCCAGTTCCACGGCGGCCGAAAGCCCGGCCGGGCCTCCTCCCACCACCAGGACGTCCACATCCAGGTCTTGAAGGGACTTTGCGCTGGAGGCATCGCTTGTGGCCGGAAGGGACGGCAGCCCATCGACAGGCTCCACTTTCATCCCCGGTCTTGCCGGCGTCATGCATCCTTTAACGGGTACTCCGTCTGCCAGCACGGTGCACTGTGAACACTGGCCGTTCGCGCAGAACATGCCCTGGGGCGATCCATCCGCAGGGTGATGTCCAAAAATCTTTATCCCGGCCGCCAGCAGTGCCGATGAAATCATTTCTCCTTCGCGGGCGATGATTTCACGGCCGTTCCAGAAAAAAGTCACCGAAGGTTCCTCGGCCGGCTCCAGGATGGGATGACTTCGAATTCGATAATCCGCCATTTGATTTATTGCCTCTATTCATTTTCGTTTCTCAGGGCGTTTTCCTCCATTATCCGGTTGAACCGGTACACGTGGGTCTGTACAAGCAGATTGACACGCGATGCCTGTCTTTTCTCCACCGCCTCCACGATTTCACAGAGGTCACGGTAGTTTTCGTGCAGCAACTCTTCCAGGCGGGGGAGGAATCTATCGAAGTACTTATGGATGCTTCCGTATATTGTGCGAAGTACCGAGAGATAAACGGGGTTTCCTGCTATTTGTGCAAGACAGATATGGATTTCATTGTCGGTTGCAATGAAATCCTCCCAGCCCGAAGAACCTTTCTTAAGATGGTCACCGGCCTTCTGGAGCAGGAATTTGAGCCGTACGATATCCTCAGGAACTGCGCGTTCGACCGCGAGGCTCGCCACGTTTCCCTCGACCCCCTCCCTGAACTCCGCCAGGTCCCTGAGAGACACTCTCTGGTACCGGATCAGGAGATCAAGGCTCTGGCTGATCTGTTCCGTTGTAAGAGCGTTCACCACCGCGCCGCCCTTGACCCCGGTCTTGATCGTGATGAGCCCTTTTTGTTCAAGTACACGGAGCGCTTCTCGAAGGGTCCCACGGCTGGCCGAAAACGTTTCCTGGAGCTTTCGTTCGGAGGGAAGACGGGTGCCGGGCTCCAGGCGGCCTTCCAG
>DSCZ01000430.1 GCA_011048855.1 Desulfobacteraceae bacterium
AACAATTCTGGCTCCTTCGATGCTTTCAACCGCCTCGCGGATGGACAGCAGCTGCCCATCGCCCGCCTGATCCTCCAGGAACACCGACATCATCCCTGAGCCTCCGGGCCCCTTGACCCATGCATTCACATTCACGAACACAAGCAGAAAAGCGCCGAATATCACGAGCGAAACCGTGGTGGTTCCCATCCCGATAAGATGAACACCAAAGTTATTGTGCAGATTTTTGACCGCCTGCACAAAAAAATACGGCGCCCGGCGAAGCATTACCGATCTTCCACCACGGTGCCGCGGTTCAATACGATCCGGCGCCGGTTTGAATCACTCAACAACTCTCTGCTGTGGGTCGCTATCAACACCGTGGTTCCCCTCAAGTGAATACTTCGAAGCAGCACCATTATATCCCTGGTCAGGTCAGGGTCAAGATTTCCGGTAGGCTCGTCGGCAAGAAGCAGAACCGGCTTGTTCACGATGGCCCTCGCTATCGCAACCCGCTGCTGTTCACCACCGGAAAGCTGGCGGGGAAACGATTTTTCCTTCCCGCTCAGCCCCACCAGCTTCAACGCCTGGCGGGCCCGTTTTCTGACGAAAGCACCGCGTTCTCCGGCAGCCAGAAGAGCAACAGCCACGTTATCCGAAACACTACGATCATTTAAAAGTTTGAAATCCTGGAAAACGAATCCGATCCTGCGACGGAGCATGTCCAGCGCCTGCCCGCGGATGCGATTGAAATTCACCGAATTGACCAGCACCTGTCCGCTGGTGGGCCGCTCGGCGCCGAACATAATCCTCAGAAGCGTGCTTTTTCCGGCACCGCTGGGCCCAGTTATAAATACAAACTCCCCCTGATCGATACGCAACGTGACGTCGTTCAACGCCGCATTGGCTCCGAATTTTTTGTGAACATGAAAAAAGCGTATCATCCGGTTCCCTGTTCAACCTCTGAAAAAATCAACGACTCTCCGGGCCACCGCCGGCGGGACTCCAGGCACCCGGCTGATCTCTTCCACGTCCGCCCCGGCCATTTCTTCGATCGATTTGAAATGCTCAAGGAGAGCCTTCCTGCGAACACTACCGACACCCTCAATTCCGTCCAGCACCGAACCCTTGATGCTTTTAGCCCTCAAGGACCGATGATAACCGACCGCACGCCGGTGTGCTTCATCCCGTATCCGCATCATCAACATCAGCACCGGGTCATTGCGCCCGAGCCGGATCGGATTTTTTCTCCCCCGTATATAAAGCTTGTCCGCGGTCTCCCCCTGCGCACGTTCAGCTTTCGCGATCGCAGCCACGGCCGGAGCCGCTCCATGCTGAAGGGAATCCAGCACCGGGATGACGGCGGACAGGTGCCCTTTTCCGCCGTCCACCAGGAACAGATCCGGCAACGGGTCGTGGACCAGCCTTCTTGAAATCAGCTCCTGCATCATCCGGTAATCGTCGATGTCATCCACCGTTTCTATCTGGAAATTCCGGTATCCTGCCCGGTGAGGCAGGCCGTCTATAAAGGAAACAACGCTTCCCACGGCCTTCTGCCCCTGGATGTTCGAGATATCAAGTCCCTCGATACGCCTGGGAGGCGATTGAAGCCCGAATACCCGCATCACCATTTCCATAAGCTTCCTTCGATCCGGTCCCGATGATCCGGCCGGCCCCCTGCCTGCATTCTCTACGGCCATCTGAACAATTCTGCGTTTTTCGCCTCGAAGCGGTTGATGAACACGGATCTTCCTTCCAGTCAGCCCGGTGAACCATTCTTCGATCGACGATTGATCTTCAAGAGGGTCTGAAATCAAAATTTCACCGGGAATTACCGGCTGCAGGGCATAGTGCTGGGTCAGGAATGCCTCGATCACCTCACCGGTCTCGCTTCCGGCGGCGTCGAGAACAAATTTCCTGCTTCCAACAACCGCACCGTTTCTTATATAAAGGACGGCCGCCCGCACGTTGTCGCCGTCCGTCGAAAAACCGACGGCATCGAGATCTCTTATTCGCGGCAAAACCACGTGCTGCCTTTCCACAACACGTTCCACACCTGCGATCTGATCTCGCAGCGCCGCCGCTTTTTCGAAATCAAGCCGCGCTGAGGCTTCCAGCATCTCTCCTTGCAGCTGAGCCGTCAATTCCCTGTTTCGACTTTCCAGGAACAGCCGGACCTGCTGTACAATCTTGCAGTATTCAGCCGGGTCCACCGGGTGGACGCACACCCCGAGACAACGGCCCATCTGGTAGTTCAGGCAGGGCCGGGAACGTTTGGGCAGACCCCGTCCTTTACACTTACGCAGTGGGAACAACCGCTCCACAACCTTCAGCGTGCTTCGCATGGAACCGGCCGACGAAAACGGCCCGAAATAAAGGGCACCGTCCTTCCTTATCTTCCGTACAACGGTGAGCCGCGGAAAAGGTTCCTGGACGTCAAGCCTCAAAACCGGGTAGCGCTTGTCGTCCCGGAGGATCACATTGTAACGCGGCATGTATTTCTTTATCAGAGTGCCCTCGAGGATGAAAGCCTCCTGTTCGGTGCTTGTGATGATGGTGTCGAGCGACGCGGCCCTGGACATCATATGGGAGGTCTTGTCCGGTAAATCCGCCGGCGGCCTGAAATATGACATCACACGTTTTTTCAGATTCTTGGCTTTACCGACATAGATCACACCTCCGGTGGAATCTTTAAAAAGATACACCCCGGGATTTGACGGCAGGCTGAAGCGAAGGTTTTCCGGATCGAGCCTCTGGTGGATTTCGGCTGTAACATTCATGAAAATTGCGGGGCTCCTTGTATTTTACAGTGTGACGATACTATTGCACACAACGCCCCTACGTGCTACTGTGGCCGGCGCATTGACACAAGAATCCGCCGATAAGGATAACTGATGAGCATGGATAATCGCAACGTTGAATTCAAACACTGCCCGGTTTGCGGAGGATTTCTCAACTCATCGGTGGTGAAAGAAGGCGAAGGCCCGCGGCTGGTCTGCACCCGCTGCGGCTACATTTTTTACCTCGACCCCAAGGTGGTTGCATGTACGCTCGTGGAAATCGATGGGGGTATTCTGCTGCTCAAACGTGCCATCGAACCGAGAAAGGGCAAATGGGTGGTCCCCGGCGGATTCGTCGACCGCGGCGAGACGGTGGAAGCCGCTGCGATTCGGGAAACCCGGGAGGAATGCTGCATCGACGTTCACATAAACCGCCTTGCCGGCGTCTATTCCTATCCAGGTGAAACCACGGTCATTGTCTTCTACGAAGCTTCACCGGTTACGGAAAATTTTGAAGCCGGAGATGAAACTTCCGAGGCGCAGATTTTCCTTCCGGAGGACATCCCCTGGGAGGACCTTGCTTTCACGAGCACCAGGCAGGCTCTTGAAGAACACATTGAACGCAGAAAACGAAGAAAGCCATGGGAGGGATCCGGTGAAGCTTTCCCAGCGGACGATGCGGCCGCAAAACCCGAACAGGAGACATCGTGCCGATAAAACTTGAACCTGAACGAATCGACACCCTGACCCCCGAGAATCTCGAATCGCTATTCGAC
>DSCZ01000454.1 GCA_011048855.1 Desulfobacteraceae bacterium
CTGGCGGTGGAAAATCTATCTATATATCCTTTGAGTTCCTCCCCGTCAAATTCCCGATCAAAAGTCCAAATCATTGAACAAAATCCACGTTTTTTAAAATGTTCATCATCATTCAGGATCGCTGAGTCCGGACAACCGATGTATTTCCCCTTATCCGGTCTTCAGTTTTCACCTGGATTCTCAAAGTCCCGGAAGGCCGCCCGAGTGCGGGCGAAAACTCCTGGCCGTTTTTTTATATAGCACCGATGGCATTTTATTGTCCACATCCAAGCGATCAATGCCGAGCAATCATCGCAGCCCGATACCGACGCCGACATCGACGCCGATAAAAAGGAAATCGAGATTGAAAACCGCTCCCACAGGGCCCTGCAATGTGGGGAACCACGAAACATGAGAACCGCAGCCCCCGCTGCAACAAAAAAATTTGGACAAACCAGGATTCTTTGCTATATTGGCGGCCGTGCGTTGCATACCGCTCGCATAAAAACACGGAGGGCAATCCCACATGACTTCCGAGAGCCCGCTTAAAAACAAGGTTATTCTGGTAGTCGACGATGAACCCGATATCCTTGAAAC
This sequence comes from Desulfobacteraceae bacterium, assembly GCA_011048855.1. Next base: position 577 of record DSCZ01000454.1, read on the forward strand.
CGTGGAGGAAGAACTGGACATGTGCCTGGTTCATAAAGCCACGGATTACGACACGGCACTGCAATACCTTCTCAGCTACACCTACGATGCAGTTGTCCTGGATATCATGGGGGTGAACGGGTTCGAACTTTTGAAGACCGCGGTTTCAAAAGGCTTCCCCGCCGTAATGCTGACAGCCCATTCCCTGTCGCCCGAATCTCTCAAAAAATCAATTAAGCTGGGGGCGCTGTCTTTCCTGCCGAAGGAGAAAATTCCCGAACTTCGCTCGTTCCTTGAAGACGTCGTCAGCGGGAGCGGAAAATCGGTCTGGAAAAAGCTTTTTGACCGGCTGGGAGGATATTTCAACAGGCGGTTCGGGCCGGACTGGAAAGAAAAAGACAAGTTCTTCAAGGAATTCGAGAAGGAACTGGAAGACCTGTTTTACGAAAATCCCTGAAAACGGGGCCGCCCGGTCAGGAAGCAGAGGGCTTGTAGCCTTCCCCGACCGGTTCTCCCTGAAGGTTGCGGATCACAGGCCTGGGATGTTTATTCTCATGCTCATCGAGAGCCTTTTCGAGATTCTTTTTCAGCTCGTCGTCAAGAGAAAGCCAGCCCTGCCTTCCGCGGCATTTTGGAAATGTCGAACATGCGAGCCACGGCCCCCTGGCTCCCCTTCTCAACACCAGGGGTGCCCCACATTTCGGGCAGGGAAGATCAGTGCTCAAGGGTGGGGTTTTCGGCAAAGATACATTGCCCTTTGCATCAAGGTTTACGATTCCGTCGCAGTCCGGGTACCCGGAACAACTTAAGAAAGGACCAAACCGGCCCCGTCGCGAAACCATCGCCTTGCCGCATTTCGGACAGGCTATATCAGTCATTTCCGGCTCAACCGGATCTCCGTTTCTGTCTATAGGGGCTGCGTAAGTGCAATCCGGGTATGCGGCACAGCTCAAGAACCTGCCGTTCTTGCCGAAACGATAGACAGTCCCGTTCCCGCATCTTGGGCACTTGTGAGGAGCAGGCTCCATCTCCGCCTTCGCGTGGCCGATGCCGTCATAGGCCGATTGAAGCCGGCTGTTGAAAGGATCGTAGAAATCCCGCACCATTTTTACCCAGTCAAGATTCTTCTCCTCTATATCATCGAGTCTCTGCTCCATATCCCTGGTGTAGCCGGCCTCCATAATTTCCGGAAAAGCTTCGATGAGCTTATCGGTCACGACTTTACCCAGGTCTGTCGAATGAAATTTGGCCTGGATTTTCTCCACATACTTCCGCTGCTGAATGACCTGTATTATTTGTGCATAGGTGCTGGGACGCCCTATCCCCTCGGATTCCAGTTTCCGGATAAGGGAAGCTTCGGTGTACCTCGGAGCAGGCTGGGTAAAATGCTGGGAGGGATCCAGGTGCATCGAAGCCACAGGTTTTCCTTCCTCCAGCTCCGGGAGCAGCGCCTCATCGGAACCGGTCGGGACGCCTGCAACCCTGTAGAAGCCCTCGAACACGAGCACCCGCCCGGCAGCACGGAATACCATCTCTCCGGCCCCGGTTTCACCGGCCACCTGTACGATAGTCGAATCCCACAAAGCGTCTTCCATCTGGCAGGCGACGAATCGTTCCCATATCATACGGTAAAGATTGTAGTGGCGGGGGCTCAAAAAGGACTTGACCCGCTCCGGGGTCAGACTGATGTCCGTGGGTCGGATCGCCTCGTGGGCCTCCTGGGCCGATTTATTCGATGAAGTGAAAACGTTCGCTTTCGAAGGCAGGTACTTTTCCCCGAAATTGGACTTAATAAAATCTCTGGCCATCGCGAGGGCGTCTCTGGATAGATTTGTAGAATCCGTCCGCATATAGGTTATCAAACCGATTGAGCCTGCGTCCCCGAGACTCATGCCTTCATAGAGATCCTGGGCCAGCCGCATCGTGTTTTGAGCAGTGAAGCCAAGATGGTTCGCAGCGGACTGCTGCATCGTGCTGGTTATAAACGGTGGAAACGGGCGGCTCCTGGTTCGTTTGGTTTTCACGGATTTAACCCGCCATGCCGCGCCTCCCTCTATACGACCCTTCAATCGAACTGTCTCAGGGAAACCTTTCTTTCCTTCTGCGGGTTCCTCGCAAACCCTTTCTTCCAGGTGGAAACCTGCAGGCCGCGCAGCAGCGAGCGCTGACTCCTCATCCCCGGCCCGAAATTTCTCCCCGGCGATTTCGGTCAATTCGGCGGCGAAGCAGCCACGGCCGGCAAGCCATTCATTTTTCTCCCGTACCGAGCGTGCGCCGTTTTTCCGGCTTTTGGTTTTTTCCGGAGCCTGTTCCAGCCACTCGCGGAAATTTTCACCAAGGGCTCCGACCTCATCGACGTTCGAAGTGAAAAAGCCTGTAATCTTCCAATACTCCTCGGGGAAAAAGGCTTCAATTTCCCTGTCTCTTTCCACGATCAGCCGAACCGCGACCGACTGTACCCTGCCGGCACTCAATCCCCCGGCTACTTTTTTCCACAAAAGCGGGGAAGCCTTGTAACCGACGATGCGGTCCAGAACCCTTCTAGCCTGCTGGGCGTTCACTTTGTTCATGTCGACTGCGCGCGGCTTCTTGAAGGCTTTTTCAATTTCATTCTTGGTAATGGCGTTGAATACCACTCGCCTGGTTTCTTCTGCAGGAACTTTAAGTGCTTCCGCCAGGTGCCATGCGATCGCCTCCCCTTCACGGTCAAGGTCCGTCGCCAGCCACACCGCGGAGGAGCAGGCCGCCGCCTTGGCCAGGCGCGCCAGGATGGCGCCCTTTCCACGGATCACCTGGTAGACCGGCTTGAAATTGTTTTCCACGTCCACGCCGGGTACGGAATGCTTGACTCCTTTGGGATTCTTATCCGGCAGGTCGCGCACGTGGCCCATCGAGGCCTTCACCACGTAGTCCCCGCCCAGCAGCTTGTTGATGGTCTTCGCCTTTGCGGGCGACTCCACGATCACCAGATTCTTCGCC
>DSCZ01000453.1 GCA_011048855.1 Desulfobacteraceae bacterium
CCCTAAAGCAACTCCCGCCCCCGCCACGGCTAAACCTGTTGACGCGCCTAAGGGGCTTAGCTCCGGCGCGCTCCAGAACCTTGAGAACGCTGACAAGGAAATGAATTATTTTGAAGCATCCCTGGCAGAGGCCCGGGAGAGCTTGAGGGAAAACAACTTCAACATGTTCGGCTCCAGGCTTTACAAGGCCGAGAATCACCTTAAAAGGGCCAAAGAACTTCTAGGAAGAGTACAGCGTACCTATAAGATCGATTCGGAACATGAACAAGTCAAACCCTTAAATCATCGTCACAGCGAGCTGGAGAAAGCCCTGGGCTCCGTGAAGAAAGAAGGAGATACCCGGAAGGCCCAAGTGGAGGCGAAGAAACAGGAATCCCGGGAGAAAACCGCCGCACTTGACGAAGAATGGCTCCCCCGTATTAATGATTTCATCCGGTCGACCGGTGCTCACTATATCGATTATCCCGTTACCCATGATTTGAAGAAACTGGCTGAACAGGATCGAACACTTGAAAAGGCAAAAATCCTTCTGGCGGAATATGAGAAGGAAGTTCCACAGGAAAGCGCCAGTTTTCAACTCCAGAAGGCCGGCAAGGATCTGGATTCCGCGATCAACAACTATCTCGACGCGAGAAGTGCCGGTATCGGGAACATGAGCAGGGTAATCGAGGATGAACTGGCCCAGTGGGAAAAGGGCTTTGAAGCCAACAAGACATGGAAGGAAGATTCCGGTCGTTCCCTCTTCATTGTGAACCCGGATAAATTCAAAACTGTGAATCAGCAGATCGAAAATTTCAAGACCGTCTCGCCCAGGGAAGCCGAGGCCTTTTCCGTGCGTTTCAGCCGTCTGGAAAAGGAAAACATTGGCTGGGTTGAAAAACGCACTGCCTGGGATAACCGGCCCCGCCCCTTTCCGGAGGCCAAGATGACCAGCCAAGCCCTGGAAAAGCAGATGACGGATCTTTTAAAGGACCGGGGCTGGGAAGTGGAAAAGCTGGTAATCGTAGACAAGGACTGGTGGGTTCTTAAAGGCGAATACCGCTATATGCAGGCGGCGGTGCTTTCCAGAGACGGCGATGGGCCTTTCTGGTCCTATGTTAACTTCAAACAGAACCAGACTCTGGCCGGTTATGGTCCTACGGAACTCTGGGAGATTAAGAGGCAGATCCGTTTGCCATGATCCAGTGAACCAATGGGGGGACATTCTTGGGCGGAAATGTCCCCCCATTCTCATCTCAGGTGATAAGAATTCGCTTTTTTGGAGGGCCGAGGATGAATGAAACGGTCTTGTGAGTCAGTCGAAATCTGAACACATTATCATGTGGTCGAAACGGGTTCTTCAGTATCTGAGGTTTCAGTTCAGGATTGCTTTGAATGTAGAATAGGCGACGCAATGCCTGATGACGTGCGCACCGCCGAAAATGATGGAAATTTGAATACACGGGCCCACTGAACCCGCCTCTTTCAGGATTTCTTACTCTTTGGATAGTGCAGCCCTTTCCGGTTGAGTTCTGGCCCAGTCAATGATTGCACCGGAATACCCGCAAATCCAGACCCTGCTGAAATTCCAGCATTCGATAAGGAGGCAATTTAAGAAGGTTTGATTTCCAAGTGAAATCGGGGGCTCGGGAAGCCTCTTGATCAAACCGAGACAATTGAGATCAGAGAAGGTGTTTTCGAAAAAAAAGAGGGTACCAACTGAAGCTTATATTGGAAAAGGATGAATTTATTCAGCTTATTCTGCTTGAAGCGGATAAGAATATAGCTGAATAAATTTCAATAAATAATCGGGTCATTGAGGCGGAAAAGATAATTGTTGCTGCATGTAAAGAAGGCGGCGTTTCTGTCGACGCTTTAAAAGGGGGAAGTCGCCGGGGTGCCCTTCCCAACCTAAGGGCTCAACTGGCCAAAAAACTGATCGAAAATTCTGGTCTCACCATGGCTGAAACGGCACGGCGATTAGGTGTAACGACTTCCGCCATTTCGAGGATACTTGAAAGGAACAAATGATCGACTTTGTCACGTTAGCCAACAACTTCCCCAAGAACTACATTACTTTTGAGGACATAAAATGAAATAAGAAAATGGTTATTGTACTTTTTCCATTCAAAAATGAAGCACCTGTTGCAAGGCGGACATTCAGAAGGATTAAGATCGACATCATAAATTTTATCAAATCCAGATCCGCATTCGCCTTGATGAATCATCTTCCTGTTGCGGGGCTGGTCGTTCAGGGGAAGATGGTGAGTAAGCATCAGCCATGGTATCCGCCGCGTGCCGCACAGGAAGCGATTTCCAGCGCCATCTCCCACCACCCCACCAGGAGCCACTCGTTTTTCGTAACAAAACCCTACCATTACAGCTTCTAATCGACCGCTAAAACACAAAAATTTCAGTAATTCTTTATTTTGTTTAAAATTCGGATGTCAAATGCTATAAAAATAGAAATTTATCCCTAAAATATTATTTTCATCAAAAATGGAGAACGGGGCGAAGCGACACATTATGCTATAAAAAAACCGACATTATGCCGACAAACCCTACATCTGCGCTTGGTAACGATTGATGACTATGGCATAAGGGGCGCGGACGGAACCACAGGACGGGTTATATCTCCATTGGAAACGCCTTTCCAAACGACCTCCAGGAAAGGACCTGCCCCTCTTTGCGCTTCTGGTCCATTACCCCCGCATACACGAGGACCGTATCTTTGGCCTCGGTCCCCGAAATTCGGCACCAGAACTTGAGCCCATTGAAGAAATCCTGTGAGACCGTCTTCCCGGACTTGATTTCGATGGGAAGGAGTCGCTCTCCCTGGTCCACGAGGCAATCAATTTCATGGCCTGTATTGTCTCTCCAGAAATAAAGATTGTCCCTCAAACCTCTGTTGAGCCTTCCCTTGAGGAGTTCAGAGATCACCCATGTCTCGAACACGTGCCCCCTGGATGCATGAGTAAGCAACGCATGGCTGTCGGGGATGCCGATCAGGTAGGAGAAGAGTCCTGAATCGTAAAAATAGATCTTTGGGCTCTTGATCAGGCGCTTGTTGAAATTCCGATAATGCGGTTTCAAGAGAAAGACAATGTAACTGGCTTCCAGGATGGAGAGCCACGATTTTGCCGTGTTGTGGGTGATGCCGCAGTCATCTCCGAGGGATGTCAGGTTGAGGATCTGCCCTGAACGGGCCGCGCACATCTTTAAGAATCGTTGAAAGACCGAGAGATCGCTGATATTTTTGACCTTCCTGACATCCCTTTCAAGGTATGTGGTCACGTAGTTGGCATACCACTGTTGCGGCATCAGGCCACGGTCATAGATCCTTGGATAGCCGCCTGAAACCATCAAGTTCTCGATGGAATCCGGCAAGACTCCGGCACGATCCATTTCGGAAAAGGCCAAAGGCAACAGCTCCAGGACCGCCACGCGACCGGCAAGAGACTGGCTGATCCCTTCCATCAGTCCGAAGTTGAATGAACCGGTCAGGACATACATACCCTCTCTGCCCTTATCGTCCACATGGGTTTGGATATAGG
>DSCZ01000086.1 GCA_011048855.1 Desulfobacteraceae bacterium
AGTAAAATGTGTGGATCGTATATTCACCGGATCTCATCATGTCTCCGCCTGACTGGGCCTGCGCCTGTGCCGGCAGGAGGATAAAAGCGGTGAGCATCATAGTGCTTGAGCAGGCCTGAAGAAAGCGTTTTAAGTTTTTCATTTCACTCCACGGGCTGTTTCGCATGATAATTGTTCATTAAGGTTTATTCCCGGATGGAGGGACCGCTTCCACGACGCCTTCGTCTATGAAACGGATTTTCCTTACCCGGGGGAGCACTCTGAAAATGGTTTGATTTTTCTCCCCGGGGCGGACCGAAATGGTTCCTGCCGCCTCCTCCAGGTCGTGTTGTTCCGGCAGGTTGTGGTCGTAAACCTTGAAAGCCCACTCTCCCTGCTGGAGCTGCTCGAACAGAAAAAAGCCCTCGTTGTTGGTGACAGTGCGCCGGATGTCGCCAAGCCGTGATATTTCCACGAGAATATTGCCCAGGCCGTTGTCGTTGGGGGCAGCATCGCTGTTCACATATTTTTCACCAAGGCCGACCACGCTGTTTTTCGTAACACGGTTGTTTTCAGCGCCCTCGTTTCCTGGAACGACAATCAGCCGCCCTGAAAGGGTGGCCGCCTTGGTGAGGGCAATGCTGGACTCCGCCGTTACGGCCCCGGCGACAGTTACTTTTGTAGATGAAGGGTCGACCGGGACCCAATCCAGGCCGATTGTGCGCTCGTCCAGCTTTAAGCTGTATTCGCCGGGGCGCAGTGTCTCGAAAGTGAAACGACCTGAGCCGTCGGTTCGGGTGGCAGTACCGTCAACGTAAATCACGGCACCTTCCACGCCTGGATTTCCGGGCTCGTCTGACCTGTATACCCGCCCGGTCAAGGAACCCACGGACTTCTTCCTGCCCAGCGGCAGTGAAAGTGGAATGGTGTATTTGAGAAAGCAGGATGTACGAGAATTCCCCTGGTTTTCTTCTGAACGCCAGATGTCGAACCCGACCCGGTGATTGTTGGGGAGCCTGTATTCGAGCCCGGCTCGATAGTAGTCGCTTTCCACTCGTTCCCGATGAGGTTGGTCGATATCTTTCTGATCGTAGCGGGAATAGTTGAGGTATGCTGAAAAATTCGATGCGGGATGCCAGCGGACACTGCCACCCAGGTTTCGGCCACGGCGGAGGAGCCGGCTGTCAGCCGGAGGGTTGTTGTCTCCGAAACTCCCGTTGAAGGTGAAGAAAAGGGTTCGGGCCGGCATGTAGGTGGTGAAAAAGTCGTAGTTCCAGCCGCGGTGGATTTCTCCGGCAAGTCGGTCATTGGTCTGCACACGGCGGACCTGTCCGCGGTAGCTCAAAGGGCCTGCCGAACGGCCGAGGCCGGCGCGCAGTCCGTGTTCCTGGAATTCCAGAGTCGGGATCGGCTGGGCATCCCGGCGATCATAAAAATGGTAGTCCATGTTCATGGTCCATCGTTTTGGCATTTTGATTCTGAATCCCCCGCTGTAAAAGTTTTCCCGCGAGGCGGCTCCCCGTTCCGGTCTTTTGTCAAGGTTGCTGTCATAGCGGCTGCAGGAGATGCTTCCCCGGATTTCTTTTGATATGGGGAAGGCAACCGTGCCCGAATAATGAGCCGTGTCATTGTATCGGCCCGCGAAATCCGGCCCGGCTCTTCTGCCGAAAAAGGAGTAATGAACATCATTGAAGGCCTTGCCGCGGTAGACGGACCGCCAGGCGGTACCGCGTCCGGTCCGGCCCCTGTCTTTTTTACTGCAGCCCACTTCAACTTCGAGATTGTCGTCCCGGCGGAAATTGAACTTCCCCTGGAGACTGGCGATATGATCCCTGGAAGATGGCATGGTCTTCCAGGATTCTTGGTGGAGAGTCATCAGGTTCAGGCGAAGGTCCGCCCACGGCTGTGGGGAGAAGGAGATGTAACCGGCGGTGTCGCTTCTTTTCTGATAACTCCAGCGGTCCTTTACATAATAAATACCGGCACCGAAGAGACGATCGGGAGGGTGAACGTCCACACCAAGACCTCTTCCGTACCGGTACCACGAGGTCAGCTCCGAGAGGGCATAGGACCGATCGCCGGCGCTCACGCTGAACAGCGGCTCATGATAATGTGCCCGGTACTCATCGCGCTTCCCGAGCGCACCCTTGTCCTGCTGGTCCGGTCCCTGCAGTACAAAATCAAGCCGGCGTTTTCGAGCCTCATCCAGGTGGCCTGACCCCTGGATGCCGAGCTGCAGAGAACGGCCTTCATCGTCTCCACCAAGGTAGCCCGTAACCTCCACCGGGTAGCGATAATACATATCCTCCCCCGCAACGAGGGGGACGATGTCGACGGGAACGCTCAGCCGGGCTGAGAGAGGGCGCCCGTCCTTCTCCTTGTCAGCAGCGGCCTGAAGGTGCACATGTTGGCGTTGGAGTTTGTACGCCGCCGGATCCGCGCGGGCGGTTACCTTGATAATGCGGCTTTTCCCGGGGCCCAGGTGAAACGAATCCGGGTTGACGATTACCCGTCCTTCAGCGGGGAGCTCGGCCTTGACCCTCACCGGAAGTTCCGAGTTGCCCTCGTTGCTCAGGCGGACATTGAATTCAAAGGGTTCTCCGGCGATCACCTGCTCCGGAGCACTCCCTTCCACCACAAGGGACAAGTTGTAAACATCGGGCAGGACGGCCCCGACGGTCGCAGTATCGGTGAGCGTGTAATCTCGCAGGCTTGTTACGGTGTAGGCGATTTCATGGGTGCCGGCAGGCGCCGTCCTGGCGGTCTGAACCACCACAAGGCGGGTGGTTTGACTTCCCGGTTCCAGGTAAAACTCAAACATTGGCATGACCACCCGCCATCCCTCGGGCATGCGCAGCGTTTCAGTCAACTCCTCCCGGGTATCCGCACTGTTTGTTACGCGAAAAGACATTGTGAAAATCTCCCCCGGTTCCACTTCCACCAATTCCGGGGAGGCAGGCCTTGCCAGGATGCTCAGCGACCTTGCGCTTGAAATTCCTGCCAAAGACATCATCAGGAACAGTGTGCATATCAGAAAAGGCGGTTTAAACATTCGTGTAAGCCTGGAAATGCCAGACAAGCCGGTCGTTAGAATGAGCCATCCCTCCGGTCCGAGGTGGTCAGCGCGACATTCCGCGGGCAGGTGTCTGCGCCGGCACTTCCAGTTCATACCGGGCGCCGAATACGTGCTCATCCCCATTGTCAGCCACGATCACGGCCAGGTGTCTCCCGGGCGGGACACCTGAAAGGGGCACCCGCAGGCGGGCGGATGAGCCAGGATAAAGACCCCGGCGCCCGGCATCAAAACGGCCGATGAAAAGACCTTCTGCATCGAAAAGCTCCGCCCACACGGTGAGGCCGAGCCGGCGTTCACCGGTGTTTTCAACATCCAGGCTAAGGAAGAGTTTCCCGGCCACCCGCTCGATTTTCTTTGAAACAAAGCGCATGGCTCTCAAACCGGTTTCTCCTATGTGGGTTGTTACGTGGAGACCGGTCCGCGTGACCGTGCGGATGCATAGGGCGGTACGGCGCCCTACCCG
>DSCZ01000180.1 GCA_011048855.1 Desulfobacteraceae bacterium
AACCCCACGCAACGCTATCAAAACCCGAATTGTATGTCTAGCCCCTTTTTGCGAAAAAATATTTTTTCACTCCAACCGAAATCCTTGATAGACTTCAATCTGCGATAACGTGCTTCAGGGCTGGCCGAAATGCAATTTTGGCGTGGCCCGCACCGCCGCGGATATCGCGGATACAATCCGCTCCCACAGAACATCAAAAACAAAATTCCTGCTCGGCAGTGTGGGAGCACTTTTCAAGTGCGATTTTTGTCCGCACCGCCCCGGCCTCAGCCAGTGAGCAGCCTATTTAAAAAGGATCTGAAAATAATCACTATTTTCCACCGGGTGGTGGGGCGACCCAGGCAAAAACGGAGGCAGCAAACACGCCTGCAGCCGTGGCGACACCCAGCACGGTTATCCCCACCCCGGCATCAAGCAGAAAACCAAGCACGATCGGAGCCGCAGCGGTGGAAACAACCATGATGGCCTGGGTCAAAGACCGGATAGCGCCAAGATGCAGCGCCCCGTAACGCTCCGCCCATAACGCCCCGCTCGCGGTGGCCGAAAAGCCCTGCGTGATTCCTATCATCACCATGTATGCCGGCGCAACCCAGTTCCCACGGGCCACGCCCAGCAGCACAAGGCTAAACAGCATGGGAAAATAGGCGAGGGGCAGTGTCCGGCCGGCACCGAGGCGGTCTACTACGGTCCCGGCGAAAAACAGGGTCACGAAGTGGGCGGCGGCATATGCGGAAAACGCGGTGGCGACCACCTGCAATGACCAGTGATGGACCTCCGCAATCGCGACCTGGTGGAAGAAAACTCCTGTCACTACAAACGGAGTCGCAAGCGCGGCGGGCAACACCAGGTAAAAACCCGGATCACCAAGAACCTGCCTTCGAGTGTAGCTGGAACACGAAGATTTTTCGCCGGCGGCCGCCTCGTCCTTTATCGGCGCAGGCGTGCTTCGCGAAAGGTAAAGCAGCAGAGGCAAAGCGGCCGCCGACAATACCACGGCCCCGGCAATCCACGTCCCTCGCCATCCGATCAAACCCATCAAGAAGACGGCGCTTGCCGGGAGAATCGCTTCGGCTACCGGAAAACCGAAACCCGCCATCGCCACGGCCTTGCCCCGCCCGGCTCGAAAGTAGCGCGCCGCAGTGGTTACACCCAGGTGAGCGAGAAACCCCTGCCCGCCGAAGCGGGCCAGCAGCAGTCCCAAACCGAGACAAAGAGCTCCAGGAGAGAGGCCGATCAGCAGGCACCCCGCCGCCGGTAGGGCCACGGCGAGAGAGGTCACTTTCGAAAGCGACCAGATATCCGCGAGGGCCCCGAACCGGAGTAATAATAGCGCGCTGCACAGCGTGGCGCCGCTGTAAAGGCTTCCATATGCGGCATGAGATAATCCGAACGCATTCCTTATCTCTCCGCCCATGACCGATATGAAAAATGTCTGCCCTACACCCGATGCCGCGACAGAGACAAAAGCGTAGAGGGCCAGCCTGGGATTTGTTCTGATAAATTGTGGAATCATGATTTGATCCTGAGTCCGCGGCCCGAATGCTGTTATGTTCCAATGAATACCCATCTCTGGACTTTTTTCTATACAAATTATTCTTTTCGGAGTAAATTTAATTGTTTCTCACTTTTGTGCGAATTCCTCAAATCTCTGTTCTTATTGTTGCTCTTGGTACCGTGCGTCGATGCGGGGGTGGTTGCCTGCCCGCCCGAAGTTTCGTGGCGGAGGAAAATTGAGCCCTGTCATTTTCTGCACTTATGAGGAAAGCCTGCCGTTCGGAGTGAACCATGGAAGCGGCCTACGAGTACAGCCCCTACATCTGGGTGATCCTGTCAGCTCTCGTGTTTCCAATTGCCCTGGTGTTTCATGCATGGAGAAACCGCTCCGTTCCGGGTGCCGTTCTTTTCCTCGTTCTGCTGGGGATTGTCATCCCGTGGATCATTGGAAACGGCTTGGAACTGCTGGCCACCGGTGATGAAAGCAGGATCTTCTGGTACAAGTTCCAGGCGGTGCTCTTCCTTCTGATGGTAACCGCGGTGCTGTGCTTTGTCCTCGAATACTCCGGCCTGGGCAAATGGCTGAACCGCCCGGGGTTCGCTGCACTCGCAGTCCCGGTGCTTGCCTATTTTCTCCTCGTGGCCACCAACAATTACCATAACCTGATCTGGAAAGAGATCAGGGTTGACGATTTTATTCATGCAGTTCATGGACCGGGCAACTGGGCGGTTATTGGATACGGCGGCGTGTTGAGCCTGCTGCAGATCATCGTCCTTGTCAGGCTCTTTGTGCGATCGCCCAGGCACCGCTGGATAGCCGGCTGGCTTATCCTGGCCCCCTTCATCACGCGGGCGGGGTATTTTTTGAATATAACGGACTGGAACCCTTTCGCCCCTGTTAATCCCACCGTTATCGCTTTGAATGTCGTGGTTGTGCCTTATGCGTTTGCCGTTTTTCGCTTCCGCATGTTCGATGTTGTTGCAGTGGCGCGCGATACGGTTTTCGAGAAGATGCACGATGGAATGATGGTGCTGGATGCCAGGAACAGGATCGTCGACCTGAACGATGCAGTACAGAGACTATTCGGTATTGTTCGGTCCAGGGTCGTCGGTGGCCGGGTGGAGGAGGTCCTGGAGGGCTGCACGGATTTAGTCGGAATCCTCGATGGGTCAGCCGGAACCCGGGGAGAGCTCTGCTTCGAAAACGAAGGTGTCTGCTGGATCCAGGTTTCGGTATCCCCTGTGATCGATAACTATCGCAATATCCAACTGGGGCGCTTGATCTGGTTCCATGATATTACCGAGGAGAAACTGGCCCGTACCCAGGTGCTGAATCAGCAGATGACCCTGGCCGTTTTAAAGGAACGTGAGCTTCTGGCGCGCGAACTGCACGACGGCGTGGGCCAGTTGCTCGCGGCGGCCGATCTCCACGTCCGGTCGGCGATCGAACTTTTGGCCCGGAGGGATTTTACAGCTGCAGGGTCGTGCCTGGGGCGCCTTGCGGATGTGACCCGTGAAGCCAAAAAATCCATACGTACCTACCTGATCGGTGTCAAAACCGCCTCTCATGGAGGATCGGACTTTGTGTCTTCGCTTCGCCGGCACCTCGAAAATTTCAGCCGGGATTACGGAATCGCCGCGGTCTTAACAGTTGCACCCGAAATGGAAGGGGTGCGGTTCGACGCAGGTGTCGAGGCTCAGCTTCATCCCATTATCCAGGAAGCGCTTACGAATGCACGCAGGCACGGAGGATCCTGTTCTGCCCGCGTGGTCATCGCTTCATTGGACGGATATGTTCAGGTGACGATCGAAGACGACGGCCGGGGATTTAATCCTGAAGAAGCCGCCGAAAACCAGGGTTTCGGGCTGCGGTCCATGCGTGGGCGGGCTGAATCCATCGGGGCCTTTTTGGAAGTGGATTCCGCTCCAGGCAATGGAACCCGCGTGATCGTTCGCGTCCCGCTGGAAAGGAGACATAATGAGAGTGCTGCTGGTGGATGACCATCCACTTTTCCTGGAGG
>DSCZ01000102.1 GCA_011048855.1 Desulfobacteraceae bacterium
ATATTATAACAGAGTATTTCTTATCACCTCTTTTCACCAAATATCAGAAGGTTATGCCAGATAGCCGCGATATTTGATTGCCGGGACGGGGCGTGGGTGATAATTTTGGAAATAGGCGGCGTTGATTTCTTTTTTAACCCTTAGGTCTTGGTTGTCATTGAAAACAGGTAATTTCAAGATCTGAAGAGAGAATAAACCATAAACGATTTGTTTGAGTCACCGACAAGGCGGGTAACGAGCACGTGTGCAGGGTCATGGACCTTGAGTACCCCGAAAAGTGTGGATGAAGAAGACCTCGAGAATTGCGTGGACGATGGCGCCCAGAGCAATCAACATCGGCTACTGATGTGACTAGGGCACCGCTCAATGCTCGAATTGAAAAGGAAAGACAATATGGAAGATTTAAAGGCCTATTTTGAAAAAAAGAAGGGTCTTGGTGTTCTGTCCACTTCCGATGCAGATGGAAGGGTTGACGCGGCAGTCTATTCCAGGCCCCACTTTATGGATGACAACACGGTTGCCTTCATAATGCGTGAACGGCTCACCCGTCACAATCTCCAGTCAAACCCCCATGCAGCCTTTCTGTTTGTTGAGGAGCTCCCCGGATACAGCGGAAAGAGACTCTACCTCACCAAGGTCCGGGAGGAGGAGAACAGCGAACTTATTGACAGCCTCAGCCGGCGTCAATATGCAAACCCTCCTGGAGAGAACCGATTTCTTGTCTACTTCACCATCGATAAGGTTCTGCCCCTCATAGGGGGAGCATGACAGGCCGGCCTTCGGTGCATCATTGCATTGCGGCGGCCGGGATGAAATTTTTGCCACGCCGCCAGCAAAAAGGATTGCCCTGCGTCGCACCGAGGCCGGATCCGTCATTCCCGATTCAGGGTTTTGCATCCCGGGCACATGAAATGAGGTCACAGAATCATCCGGGGGATTAGTCCAGATACATAAGACTGTTCACACCATACTTTTTTCAAAAAGTAGATGACAAGAGAAACTAATGATTGACCAGTCAAAGAACCGCCGGAATGATACATCCTGAAGACCGTAACAAAATCTGGAACGATGTGCAGGCTGCAGTCAATGATAAGCGAATGTTTCAATCCGCATACAGGATTATCACACCCGAGAAAAAGGAGAAGTGGGGTTTGGGAGGCAAGGACAGGGCATTTATGACTCAGGAGGGAACCTGGTCGCACTGGAAGGCTTTATTACCGATATCACCGATCATAAAAAAGCTGAAAAAGAGAGAGCCAGGCTTGAAGCTCAGCTTGCGCAGGCCCAGAAGATGGAATCGGTGGGGCGGCTTGCCGGCGGGGTCTGCCGCTGAAGCGGTGAAGCTTGCCGGAGACTGCGGAGACAGAATCGACCTTCTATTGACCGATGTGGTTATGCCGGAAATGAACGGCAGGGAACTGGCCGCCAAACTGGAAAGTCTTTGCCCGGGAATAAAGACCCTTTTCATGTCGGGTTACACGGCGAATGTGATCGCCCATCACGGAATACTGGATTCAGGAGTATATTTCATCCAGAAACCGTTTTTGATGAAAGACCTCTCTGTTAAGTTGAAGGAGGCACTTTCAAGAAAAAACTAGCTCGTGTCCATCCGGAAGTACCGAATGGAAAGTGCAGTACCGAATGGTTATTATGGTTCCGACTTCATTGCAGATGATTCTCGGCCTTATCCAGGCCATGAGCGTGGTCATGGTTTTGGCCTATATTCTTACCAGGACCGAGTTTTTTAATGACGTCCTTCAACGGCGCCACACGCCTCGGAATCTGCTTTACCTTTCCATTTTTTTTGGGCTGCTTTCCATCTATGGAACTGTTGCCGGTTTCGACCTGCTGGGGGCCAAAATCAATATCCGTGATCTGGGTCCTTCTCTGGCCGGTCTCATCGGAGGTCCTTTAGCCGGGCTCGGTGCCGGGGTCATAGGAGGCGTGCACCGGTTTTTTTTGGGTGGACCGACCTGTACATCCTGTTCGGTGTCCACGATCCTGGCTGGATTGCTTGCGGGGCTTGTTTGTTTGCTAAGACGTGGTCGTCTGGTGAGCGTCTGGCAGGCCGCCTTGTTCGGGCTTGTGATGGAGGCGGTGCACATGGGCCTCGCGCTGGTGCTGGTCACCGGGTGGGATCAACCGTCGATCCCGTGGTCGAGCCGACTGGACATCGTGAGGGGGGCGTCCCTTCCCATGATGATCGCCAATAGTCTCGGGATGGCTCTGTTTGTTTTAATCGTCCGTAATCTCAAGAGGGAGCGGGAGGTTGAGGCGGCGAAAAAATTCATGGAGGGAGAACTCAAAGTCGCCCGGGACATACAGATGGGCATTGTGCCGAAAATCTTTCCTCCCTACCCGGAAAGAGTGGAATTCGATCTCTATGCTACTCTGGAACCGGCGAAGGAGGTGGGCGGAGATTTGTACGACTTTTACGAACTGGACGATCGGCACCTGTTTTTTGTTCTGGGGGATGTGTCCGGAAAGGGGGTTCCGGCATCCCTTTTTATGGCGATTACCTTGGCGCTGTTCAAGGCCAATGCAAATAAAGACCGGGGGCCGGAGGAAATTTTGGCCGCCGTCAATGCACAGCTCGCCAGAGACAACGAATCCTGTATGTTCGTTACGTTGTTCTGCGGGATTCTTGATATTGAAACGGGGTGGGTCACCTATGCGTGCGCCGGGCACAATCCTCCGCTGATTTTGCGGTCCAGCGGTTTGACAAGTTTTCTCGAACCGACGCGTTCCCTGGTGGCGGGGGCCTCCGACTTGGCGGTTTACCGCAGCTATGAGTTGAATCTCGGCACCGGAGACACTCTACTGCTTTACACGGACGGGGTTACCGAGGCGATGAACCAGGCACAGGAGCTCTATGCCGAAGAACGTCTCATCAGGGATGCGTCTGAACTGGCGCATCAACCGCCCAGGGGTTTGATCGAAGGCCTGATTGAAAGGGTGCGGAATTTTGCCGGGGACGCTCCCCAGTCCGATGACATAACGCTCCTCGCATTGACCTATCGGGGGGAGAAAAAGATTAAACGATTTGATCATGAAACTCAATACGATGCGGAAATTAAACATCCCGACCGAGTTTCCACAGCGCTACCAGGCGAAGGCGGCCGAACGGATACGCTCCGCCGGAGTTTCTCGATCCTTATCTGACAAGGCAGGGGTAAATGACTGAAAAAATGATCGTGGCATTGCTGTCGGGCGGGGAGTCGCCGGAACGGGAAGTCTCCCTCAAGAGCGGAGATCAGGTTTATGGGGCGCTTGATAAGCGCAAATACGAGGTGGTCCGCTATGACCCGAAAACCGATCTTCCGCGAATCGTGGAGGATGCCGGGAAAATAGATGTCGCGCTGATAATACTTCATGGTCCTTATGGTGAGGACGGCACGATTCAGGGCCTGATGGATCTGCTCCATATACCGTATCAGGGGTCCGGGGTACTGGGAAGCGCCGTCGCGATGAATAAAATCGTTTCAAAGAGGCTCTATTCCGAAGCCGGCAT
>DSCZ01000105.1 GCA_011048855.1 Desulfobacteraceae bacterium
ACATGTGCGGACAGATGCGCCAGTTTCTGGACGCCACCGGAGGTCTCTGGGCTAAGGGAGCACTGGTAGGGAAGGTGGGGAGCGTTTTTACCAGCAGTGCCACCCAGCACGGGGGGCAGGAAACCACTCTTTTGACGTTTCATATCAACCTGCTGCATCACGGGATGATTGTCGTCGGCCTCCCTTATACCTTCGCCGGGCAGATGCGTATTGACGAGGTGACGGGAGGTTCTCCATACGGTGCCACTACGATAGCCGGTGGTCGGGGGGAGCGGATGCCGAGTGAAAACGAACTGGCGGCTGCCCGTTTTCAAGGTGAGCATGTAGCTGAAATTACATATAAGCTGACCCGTTAGACCGAAATGGGAGTTTTGAATCAAAGAGACTCAGCAAGGTGATAGAACCAACTTCTATCACCTTGCCGGCCCAAAAATATAGACTGAAAGAAAGCGGAGGGAAGGGGCCCGAATTTTTTCATGGAGCTCATTTTTTCACCGAAATCTGCCCGTTTGCGATACAGGCGTCTATAGCGTCTTTATCGAACCGCCATACCCTTCCTATTCGGATCGCCGGCAATTTTCCTTCTTTTGCATACTTGCAAATCGTAATTTCATGAAGCTTGAGGTATTCGGATACTTCTCTGGTCGTCATTATTTTTGGCATTGTTATATTCCCTCCTGCATATAAAATGTTTTATTCTCTCAAACAACAGGTTTTATATGCTAGACTTTAACTTCTACTATGTCAATACCTTAATTTACTGATCCTTTCGGTATCTAACTGATCCTTATATTTCAAGCCCTTCAAAAAGTTTTTAAAATTCAGGTTACATCGTTGTTCAGGGTTAATTTGGTCGTTATCGAGACACTGCCGGCCGTTTGGAGGAGGCTGGAAACTAATCAGTATTTTCTTGTTCGGATGATATTGAAAACAAGCCATAGGCCGAGTACCGCGGAGATGAGGTAGCCGATAACGCCGATCGCCGGGAAGCCGAAGAGAAGTGGCCCCACCCCGGTGGTGATAATCATTGAAGAGCCTATGATCAACGATGCGATGATTATGCTGAAAGCCATTCGGTTGGAGCTGTTTTCCAGGGCATTTAGAAGATCCCCTATGTTTTCAAAGCGGAATGCCATTTTCATGTCGCCCCGCCCGATCCTGTCCAGGATTTGGAGAAGTCTTTTGGGTATTTCCCGCTGTGAATCGAATATTCGGGTGAGGGCGGTCGAAAAGTTCCGCCACAGCCTGCGGGGCTGGTAGCGTTGAGCAGCCAGCCTTTTTATATATTCTTCGGATTCCGAGAGTACATTAAGGGACGGATGAATCTGACGTGCTGTTCCCTCTGCAGTTACAAGGGCTTTGACCATAATCACCAGATCGGCCGGCAGCTTCAAATGATAGACACGGAGCAATTCGGTGATTGCGAGCAGGACATGGCCGATGTTCATATCCTTGACGGGCACTGCAAAATATGAGTCTACTATATCCAGCAATTCCCGTTCCAGGGCGTCTTCATCGATAGCAGCTTCACGTGAGCAGATTCTCAAGAGAGTATGGACCATTTGCTCGCCGTCTTTTTCCACAATCGCTTTCAGTAGATCGATCAACCTGTTCCGGTCGTTTTCCGTAAGGCGCCCGACAAGCCCCCAGTCAAGCAGGCAAAGTTTCTTTTCGTTATAAACGAGCATGTTTCCCGGGTGAGGGTCGGCATGGAAGAAGCCGTCTTCAAGAATCTGCTTGATCGCGGCTTTTAAACCTTCTTTTGCCATCATTTCAGCATTCACGAGTTCGGCGGAATTCATGTTTTTTAATTTTGCGCCATGGATATGTTCCATCACCAAAATCTTTCTGAAACAGTAATCGTCATAAACTTTCGGTATAAATATCCACGAGGAATCGTTTTGATATGATCCCGCTATTTTCATGTTGCGGGCTTCCCTGGTAAAATCGATTTCACGTAAAAGGTTGCGCCTTGTCACCCTGACGAGATTCGGGAGATCGTAGGCTTTTAAATCATGGGAGCGTTCATGAAGGCGATTGGCGATAGCGGCCAGGATATCGAGGTCTGCTTCCATTCTTCGCTTTATTCCGGGGCGCTGGACCTTAACCGATACGATGTCTCCTTCTTCACGTAAAACAGCCCGGTGAACCTGGGAGATCGACGCTGCGGCTAACGGTTCCGCGTCGAAAATGGAAAAGACTTCGTTAACCTTTCGACCCAGGCTGGTTTCCACCACTTCATGGATTTCAGCTAAAGGCACCGGGGGCACGTCATCCTGAAGTTTGCTCAGTTCTTTGGTAAGCGGCACTGGAAGCAGGTCCGGCCTGAGGCTCATGATCTGGCCTAATTTTATGAAAGTGGGTCCGAGATCCTCGATTACACGTCGGATTCTCTCATAGGTTTCAAGGTTACGTTCGGCCGAACCGGTTTTCTTTATGAGCCTGGAGCCGGGCAAATCCAGTCTCTGGGCCAGATCATCAAAACCATACTTTAAAAGTATCATCAGTATGGTCTTGAACCGGGCGAGCTTGGTGATTGCATTAAAATCCACTTACGCCTCCTGTTACTACGAGTATAAAAGGGGGCGGCGCGAGATAAACCGTGACGTTGAAACCGGGCCGCAGGCACTTATCAGGCTGTGAATGTCACGTGTTTTCCGGGGGTCCCGCGGTTTTTTCAAAAGCAGCCAGCCGGATTTCAATTTGTTCGATTCTCTTTTCGAGTTCTTTAACTTCAGAAGCTTTCACGAGATCAAAACTATTAAGAGCTTTCTTCAGCGCTTCGGTAACAGATTTTTCAACTTGAGACCAATGGCTTTCACCGGAAGAAAGCAATTCTTCCTTAAGTTTTTGAGCGTCTTCCTTGCTTATTTTAGCTTCTGAAACCATTTTATGGCAAAGTTCCTCAACTTTTTCCTTGGTTAAAAATACTGCACCAAGGCTGGATAAAAGTCCTTTTCGAATCTCCTCGAACATTGAAGCCCCCTTTCTTTAATGATTTAACGGATATATATTTACCATGAGAACAGGCTGGATAAGTCACCGGATATCAGTATAACCGATCAGCCATTCAGGTTCAACTTGATCAGGAAGCATTCCGTGGGTACAGAAATCCAATGGCGCAGCGAACGGTTGCAGCACCTGTGTTCACAGATTGACACAGCGCGTGGGGCATGGGCACTTACCCTTTTCAGCCCGGTTGTTCCGGGCTGATTCATGCTCTTTCACTAAGGAGTGTCCATCCGGAAATGCCGGATGGGCACAGCGAAGTTTCCAGATCGGAAATGAGGAATTTTGTCCAAGATCAAGAAACCGGGGACCCAAAGCGAAGCGATTGGGGACTGAGCACCCGAAGCGGTGCAAAGAAAATCAAGGGGTTGCGCGGAGACGTACTGGAGTACGTCGCACAAGCAAGTCCGCAGATTGACGAAGAGATTGGGCAAAAGGACCATTTCCGGATGGAAACTAAGGAGTTTCAGCTTGAC
>DSCZ01000282.1 GCA_011048855.1 Desulfobacteraceae bacterium
CTACAAGGAGGAGGCAGATGTCATTTTTTGGTCGAAACCTTACAGGTAATGTTTTTGTTGTTGGGCGGAAATGATGACCCCGAGAAATATCAAGCCAAGAATCAATATTTCGTCGAACTGCTTAATAAAGCCTCAACTGTATTGCCAGAATTACAATTCGCTGCTGCCTTCTTCGGCGACCCCAATAAAATTCAGGCATCAAGGGAAGTATTTCAAAATCAGGGCGCAAGCCCCACTGACAAGGCTTTTTTCATTGTTCATGGCGCCAATCCTTTGCTGAATAAAGAGTGTCTTTCCTGGTGGGAGGATTTTCGCAACAGTTTGCTATCCGAAGGACAGAGCTCTACCAAGATGCTTTGCTTCTTAAGCGGACAAACTGTTACTCCCGTAAACACACATCGGAAAATTTCCGGGCTAAAAGCAGTAGGTGGAAGAGGGCAAGATATTCTGATCGGTTTCGACAAAAAAGCTTTCGAATCTTTTACGCTGCAACAGTCTACAAACTGCGCCATGTCCGAGGTTTCCGTTAACCAATATACAAAGGGGCTAGACAGGTTAATTAGCAACCACTCTCGAATGTTGGCTGGCGCAAAAGTCGTTCATTGGTACAAGGAAACTATCAAGCAGGAGGACGATCCTTTAGCATTTTTGTATGAGCCCCCCGATTTGACCGAAGCTGCGGCCCAGGCTACCGCCAGGCAAATTTTAGAATCTTTGCGGAAGGGGCAGCGGCCCGTGCCTGGCAATAACCGCTATTTTGCCATGACGATTTCTGGTGCGGCGGGCCGGGTCATGGTGCGGGACTGGATGGAGGGAAGCTTCGAGGAGTTGGTTGCCCGAATAGAGAAATGGTTTTCCGATTTGGAGATAGTCGCCCAGTATGATGCTTGCCTGGCACGTGACCCCAAATTTAACGACATATGCATTGCATTGGTGCGCCGCGACGAAACAAAATCATATTCAGAAAACTTGAAAAAACTTCCCGCGTCGACGGCAGCCACGTTATGGCGCGTAGCCCTGTTCGGCCTGCCAATCCCTCTTCCCT
This sequence comes from Desulfobacteraceae bacterium, assembly GCA_011048855.1. Next base: position 1,046 of record DSCZ01000282.1, read on the forward strand.
TGGTTATCCAGGCATTAAACCGTTTTCGAACTGACCTCATTGATGACAAGCCATTCAACCACGCCCGCATGGGCCTAATCAAAGCATACTTTATTCGTAAAGGAGGGGATCACAACATGACAGCATATTTGAACAAGGAGCATCCTGAACCCGCATACCACTGCGGCCGTCTTCTGGCCATGCTGGCAAGCCTGCAACGGGCAGCGCTGGGTGATGTCGGCGCTGGCGTGGTGCAACGATATTATGTGGCCGCCAGTCAAACGCCTGGCCTCACCCTCGGTCGCCTGGTCGGCAACGCCAAGAATCATCTGGGTAAATTGGATGGCGGCTTGGCCTTTTGGTATGAAAGCCGGATAGCTGACATCATGAGCCGCATTCAAGACCGCATTCCAGCCACCCTTGATCTGGAAAAACAGAGTCTCTTCGCCCTTGGCTATTATCAGCAGATAGCTGCGAACCGGGCCGGAAACAAAAGCGACACCAATGAAACCAGTAAAGGAGACGACAAATGAGCATTCAGAACCGTTACGAATTTCTTTATCTCTTCGACTGTGAAAATGGCAATCCCAATGGTGATCCGGATGCCGGCAACAGCCCCCGCATTGACCCTGAGGACATGCATGGGCTGGTCTCCGATGTGGCGATGAAACGCCGGGTTCGTAATTATATCCAGGAAGTTTTTGAAAATCAGGCGCCCAATGCTATTTTTGTCGAGCACGCTACCAATCTGAACAAACTGATCACCAAGGCTCATGAAGAAACTGATGGAAAGCCTGAGGGCGGCGGCAACCGGCAGCAGGTCATGAACGCCCGGGCCTGGATGTGCCGAACCTTTTTTGATGTCCGCACCTTTGGAGCGGTTATGAGTACCGGCGCGAATGCCGGGCAGGTAAGGGGGCCGGTGCAATTCTCCTTTGCTCGCTCGGTTGATCCGATCTTGCCTCTCGATGTTTCCATTACTCGGATGGCGGTGGCCGAAAAGGTCAGTGGCGCTAAAACTGCGGCAGACTATGAGAAGTGGGAGAACGGACAGGAAGAAGACAAACTCCGCACCATGGGCCGCAAGGCGCTCATTCCCTATGGTCTTTATGTAGCCAAAGGGTTCATCAGCGCTAATCTCGCTAAAGGAACAGGTTTTTCCGAAAGCGACCTGCAAAACCTGTGGGCGGCGCTCCTGAATATGTACGATCATGACCGTTCCGCCAGCAAAGGAATGATGTCCTGCCGCGGCCTCTATGTCTTCAAGCATGTCGGAACCGACTCCGACCCGAACCAGCGGATCAAGCAGGCTATGCTTGGTTGTGCTCCGGCACATAAACTGCTGGACAAAGGAGCCATTGTCGAGATCAAGAAGGTTTCGCCTAGCTCACCCCGCAGCTTCTCTGACTACGAAATAATTGTTCATCGTGACAGAATGCCATCAGGAGTAGAGCTGCTGACACCGTAATGGAAATATTCACCGAAGAAGAATTGTTGCCGCTTTCACTTCTTCAGCATCTTCTTTTTTGTGACCGCCGGGCGGCATTGATACAGATTGAGGGTCTCTGGAAAGATAACCTGTACACCGTTGAGGGGACACAACTCCATCAGAAGGTAGACGGCGACCAGTGTTCTGAGTCACGCGGCGACCTGTATATCACCAGAGGACTGCTGCTCCACTCGTTTGCCCTTGGCCTGTCAGGCAAGACCGATGTTGTGGAGTTTCACCGATTGACTGAAGATTTGCCGACCCCGCAGATGAAATGTGGAGAAAAGGTCATCGCCATCCCGCTTGCAGGGACCAACGGCCTTTGGAGTCCGTACCCCGTAGACTACAAGCGCGGCAAAATGCGCCGCGAGGTAGGATTCGAGGCGCAACTCTGCGCCCAGGCGATCTGCCTTGAGGAGATGCTGGGGGTAGAGGTGGCGGAGGGGGCAATCTATTACGGCAAGAACCGCAGGCGGCTGATGGTGAGTTTTGACGAGAAACTGCGCCGGGAAACCATCGAAGCGGCCGCCCGGCTGCATGAGCTGGTCCGTTCAGGAAAAACGCCACCAGCCCGCTACGGAAAAAAGTGCGAGAGCTGTTCGCTTGTGAATATCTGCCTGCCGAAGGTGACCGGCGCTGGAAAGAATGTAGTCGGGTATCTTTCGCGAATGCTTGCCAGGTGAGCAAATAGGGAGAACCGAAATGGAAAACAGATTGGTGGATTTTTTCAAGGGCAAGAAAATCCGGCGGACCTTCCATAATAATGAATGGTGGTTTTCGGTCGCTGATGTGGTCGAGGCGTTGACCGATAGTATTGATCCCAGGCAGTACATAAAAAGGATGCGCCAGCGTGATCCGGAATTGAATTCCATCTGGGGTACAATTTGTACCCCCCTTGTTCTCAAAGCTCCTGACGGCAAGATGCGCGAAACCAACTGCGTCAACACCCAAGGC
>DSCZ01000447.1 GCA_011048855.1 Desulfobacteraceae bacterium
ATCGTGGAGCGGGCCAACATCCGTGAGCAGGTCGTCTGGTGTCATCCACCGCAGGAAGAAGACACCCAGATGATGGGCGAAGACTGTATCAGGATGGCCTGCGCCAAAATAGACAAGACCGAAGAGCCGGAGCCTTTTGTCCCTGAAGAGGAATTTTCGAAGGATATCCTCGTGATAGGGGGCGGGCTCGCCGGGATGACCGCTTCCCTTGATGCCGCAAAGGCGGGGTACCGTGTCGTGCTGGTGGAAAAGGAAGGATCGCTGGGTGGATTCCTGGCTAAGATGAAGGCGCGGGTCACCCAGCCCTATAAGGAAGTGACGACTACAGACGCGGCGAAACTGATCGGTGAAGTTGAATCCAACGACAGGATTCATGTTTACACATCGGCGTCGGTTGCTTTGATCGAAGGTGCTCCGGGTTTGTTCACCGCCCACATTGAATCGGGGGGAACCGAGCACGTCGAACGGATAGGAGCCGTCGTTCAAGCCACCGGATGGGTGCCATACGATGCCTCGAAGTTGGGGGGTCTTGGATACGGAAAGTCGAAAGATGTGGTGACGAACGTAGAATTCGAGCTTATGGCCGCATCAGGTAAAATAGTCAGACCTTCGGACGGTAAAGAAGCAAAAAATGTATTGTTTATACAGTGTGCCGGATCAAGGGATCCGGAGCATCTGCCCTATTGCTCTTCGGTTTGTTGCCTCGTTTCATTAAAGCAGGCTGCGTATCTGAAGGAGCAAAATCCGGAGTCGGTGAGCTACATATTGTACAAGGACATGCGTACGATGGGGCAGGCCGAGGATTTTTACCGGAAAACCCAGTTGGACGGAAATGTATTTATAAGAGGATCCGCGGAGTCGGTAGGCGAGGCCGGCGACAAAATGTATGTTGAAGCCTCTGATGAGTTGCTCGGAGAGAAAATAAAAATCGAGGACCTGGATCTGGTGGTCCTGGCTGTCGGGTTGGTGCCGGCATCGAGGCCTGAAACCGTGCCCCGGATCAAGGCCCCTGAAGGTGTAGAGAATGCGGATGAAAACGGAATGATCGAGGTGGAGCCGGACTCGGGCTTTTATGCGAAGACCGCTCTAAATCTTCAGTACAGGCAGGGACCTGAGCTGCCGACACTGAAGTACGGGTTCCCGGATTCTCATTTTATCTGTTTTCCCTATGAAACGCGAAGAACGGGGATATACACGGCCGGATGCCTCAGGAGGCCGATGGAAACCGCGAACGTGATAGAAGATGCGACCGGGGCGGCGATGAAGGCCGTGCAGTGCGTCGAAGCCGTTTCAGCCGGTTTTTCGCTGCATCCGCGATCCGGAGATCTTTCATACCCGGAGATCAATTTCCAGCGCTGCACACAGTGCAAGCGCTGCACCGAGGAGTGCCCGTTCGGCGCTTTCAACGAGGATGAGAAGGCTAATCCGCTCCCCAATCCCACCCGGTGCCGCCGTTGCGGTGTGTGTCTGGGAGCGTGTCCGGAGAGGGTGATTTCATTCAAAAATTATTCGGTGGGTATGATCGGAAACATGATCAAGGCCATTCACGTGCCGGAGGAAGACGAAGAAAAACCGCGGGTGCTGGTGTTCGTATGCGAAAACGACGCCTATCCGGCACTTGACATGGCCGGAATAAAACGAATGCCGCTGAGTCCGTACGTCAGGTTTATCCCGGTACGCTGCCTTGGTTCGTTGAACCTGATCTGGATAGCGGATGCACTTTCCAGGGGGATAGACGGGGTGCTGCTCTTCGGTTGCCGGCATGGCGATGACTACCAGTGCCATTTTATAAGGGGAAGTGAACTTGCGGACACCAGGCTTGGGAAAATTTCCGAGACACTCGATCGGCTCGCACTCGAATCTGAACGTGTTCGGTTTGTGGAGGTGGGGATCACCGATTATATGAAGATTCCGGGCATCATCGACGAATTCATGGAGACGATCGAGGAGGTGGGGCCGAATCCTTTCAAGGGATGGTAAGAGGCTGTTCGGAAGAATTGACAAGGGGTTGGCAATGAAAAACGGGAAGCAATACGATCAATCGTTCGCTGAAGAAGTGTTCAGCCGGGTTGATTTCGGACAGGAGATAACGAAGTGCATGCAGTGCGGAGTGTGTGCTGCATCGTGCCCGCTGAGCCTTGAAATGGACTATTCCCCGAGAAAGATTTTTGCGATGATCAGGGCCGGAAAGCGCGATGAAGTGTTGGGTTCCGAGGCGCTTCTTCTGTGTACATCCTGCTATGCGTGCAAGGTCCGTTGCCCTCGAGGTATTCCCGTGGTGGACGTAATGCACGGGCTTGCGCATTTTGCGTTGAAGCAGGGATACCTGCCGCGCAAAAACACCGCGGTTTTCGCCGGTGAATTCTGGGGGCAGATATACAGAAAGGGCCGTATCGATGAGAAAGACCTTTCGCGACGCTATTTTTTCGCCGACGGATTCATCCCGGGGATACGAAACAGCCTGGAGCTGGCCGATATGGGCATAAGCATGCTTCTTCACAAGAGAATGAAACTTTTGCCCGAGAGGTCGATAAAAGGTATCGGCGCGTTGCGCAGGATGCTCGATAAGGCTGAGGATGTCCGGAAAGGAGTCGCCGTATCATGAAATATTTTCTTTACTGGGGCTGTTCTCTCGAGGCGAGCGGAGCGAATTTTCTGGTTTCTCTGCGGCCGGTCTGCGAGGCTCTTGGAATGGAGTTCGATGAAATCGAAGACTGGAGCTGCTGTGGTGCCAGCATCTCCTATGTGGGTGGAAACGACCTGGCGATAAAAGTTTTGAATGCCAGAAACCTGGCGCTTGCTGAGGCGGCTGGTGGTTTCGATATCGTTGCGCCCTGCAGCTCGTGCTATATCCAGATGAACAAGGTGAACCATGAAATTCAGCAGGATCCGCTGCTGGCTTCAACAGTCAACGAGATACTCGCCGAAGGGGGTCTTTCATACTCCGGTAAAATCCGGGTGCGCCATCTGCTGGATGTCCTTTACCACGACATAGGCGGCGAGGCCATATCGAAGCTCGTTATACACCCGCTCGAGGGCATAAAGGTGGCGGGATATGTCGGCTGCCAGTCGGTAAGGCCGTACGGTGAATATGACAGTGTTGAAAACCCGGTGATTCAGGACAGGATCATATCGTCGCTCGGGGCTGAGGCGGTGCCGTTTCCCAATAAGATGAGGTGCTGCGGTTCCGGGATCTTTTTGACTGAAATGGAATACTGTGCCCGCCTGGTAAAGGAAATCCTGGACGATGCGATCGGACACGGCGCGGAACTGGTGTCGACTGTTTGCCCGATGTGCGCGATGAATCTGGAAAACTACCAGGGCAGAATCAACAGGATGCTGGGGACTGAATTTGACATCCCGATCGTATATCTTACGCAACTGATGGCCGTGGCGTTCGGGATGGATCCGAAGACGGAAGCGGCACTTGATTATAATATAATTCCGCCCGAGCGGGTGCTCAACAG
>DSCZ01000006.1 GCA_011048855.1 Desulfobacteraceae bacterium
CTGTTACCCCTTTGCAGGCAACTCCACATTCCCCTGGTCTATGACGTGCATCACCATCGTTGCAACCCCGATGGGCTGACAGTGGACGAGGCAACCGATCTGGCGACTGATACCTGGGGTGACCGTGGTGGTGAGCTCTGGGCTCACATTTCTTCCCCGAAACAAGGGTGGAAAGGGTTGAAACCCAGGCTGCATGCCGACTATATCGACCCGGAAGATTTCCCGGATTGCTGGCGCGGGCTCCCGATGACCATCGATGTGGAAGCAAAAGCCAAAGAGCTGGCTGTACTAAGGTTAATAGCGGATTTGGCTTCAAAATAGTTCCATCCGGGAATAGCGCCTGTAACATTGACTCGAACTCCGAAAAATGCATAATTAGGCTCGACTTTACCCTTGTTTTTTTAACCCACTGGATAAAAATGGAGCACATGCATGATGGATTGTTTGAGTAAAAAGGTGGACCAGGCCGTGACGATCAAGGTGACCGGCCGCATGGATGCGGTGACAGCTCCGGATTTCGAACAGGAATGCCGGAACTGGATTGCTCAGGGAAACAAAGACCTTTTAGTCGACCTCAGCGGTCTGGAGTATATCAGCAGCGCCGGTCTCCGGGTCATCCTGGGAGTGGGTAAGAAACTCAAATCCGGCAATGGCAGCCTGGTGTTCGGAGGCATGAGCGGAATGGTCAAAGAGGTTTTTGAAATTTCCGGTTTTTCCTCGATTTTCCCCGTTCACGACAGCCTGGAGTCGGCTCTTGCAGCAAAATGAAGCATCCACCCTGGATCGACTGAGCCGGCCGGCGGACCGGCAATCCCTCGAGCAGTTCAGGGAATTTGTGCTGAAGCGCGCCGGGAGGCTTCCCCAGGACGTCGTCTTGAAAATCGAGCTGGTAATCGAAGAGCTGCTCCTCAATGTATTCAATTACGCATACGGCCCCGAAGAACACGGATCGGTGGAAGTGGAATGCGGCTTCGTAAAAGGTCGGGGGTTTATGCTCAGGGTGAAGGACCGGGGAAAGGCTTTCAACCCCCTGGTTCAGCCTCAACCGAATTTGGATGCAGAGATTGAACAAAGGCGTAGGGGCGGCCTAGGGATTTTGCTCGTGAAAGAGATGAGCAAATCCCAGGACTACCGGCGCGTAAACGACAGCAACGTTCTTGAAATCGTGTTCGAGACACCCGCATAGTACCAAACAGTTGATGAGGAAGATGATGGGTGGCACTGTATTCCATGAAATTCTCACGGACGTCCGCTCCTCTCGATTTCTGCCCGGGCTCAGCATAGGCATCGTTGTGAGCCTTTTGCTGATCGTGATTGAGGTTTCATTTGCGAGCATGATTTTTTCCGGACCCCTTGAGGTTCATGTCCGGAAAGGTATAGGCATGGTCCTTGCCGGAACGATGTTTTTTTCGCTTGTTACAACACTGTTCAGCCGCATACGTTCCGTCATAGCCATGCCGCAGGACGCTCCGGTGGCTTTGTTTTCAGGCATCGCCGCTGGAATAGTTGCGACAACGGGAAACGCCGAAGGGCAAGTTGCCTTTATCACAATAACCGCTGCCTTGGTAGTTTCCTGTGTCTTAACCGGAATCTTTTTTATTTTCATAGGTCATTTCCGGCTGGCTGAATTTTTCCGTTTCATCCCCTATCCTGTGGTAAGCGGATTTCTCGCAGGCACCGGCTGGCTTTTGACCAAAGGAAGCCTGGAAGTCATGCTCGGGTACGTGCTCACCTTCGATTCACTCCGAATGATGACTTCACCGGGTTCCCTCCTCCTCTGGCTGCCGGGTGTAATCTATGCGGTTACACTTTTTTTTATACTTCAGCGGAAATCCCATTACCTGATACTCCCCGGCTCTCTCATGATTGCAGTGATTTTTTTCTACGCGGCGCTCACAGCAGCACGAATGTCCATTCCTGAAGCCAGAAGCTTCGGATTTATCTTCGAGCCGTTTGCCGCCGGCAGCTTGTGGCCGACCTTCGGTTTCCAGGATCTGGTCCACGTGGAATGGCCGGCGCTTGTGAAACAACTTCCAGCCATCGCTGTGATCCCGTTCATATCCATGCTCGGGCTGTTGTTGAATACCGGTGGAATCGAACTGGGGAGCAAACGGGAAATCGACATGAACCGGGAGTTGATCGCAAACGGCGCTGCCAACCTGTTTACCGGAATAACCGGAGCGCATCCCGGCTATTCTTCGATCAGTCTTTCGATGCTGGGCCTGCGAGTGGGGGCGGATACGCGCATTGTGGGTCTCACAGCGGCTGCAGTTCTGGGGGGGACGCTGATATTCGGAAGCCGTCTGCTGGCCTATTTCCCGAAGGCGGTTCTTGGAGGCTTCCTTTTGCTTCTGGGTATTTTTTTTCTTTACGACTGGCTGGTCGAAACAATCAGGAAGATGCCCCGCGGCGATTATTTGCTGGTGGTCGCCGTGTTCCTGGTCATATGCATTTTCGGTTATCTCCATGGGGTCATTTTCGGGCTGATAACGACCATGATCCTGTTCGTCGTCAGAATCAGCCGGGTTCCACTGCTGCGCGATGTCAAATCCGGGGCCGTTCTGCGAAGCAGAAAGGGCAGATCCCTGCCCCACCAGAGGCTCCTTACAATTCACGGAAAAAGAAATGCAGTGTACGAACTGGAAGGGTATATATTTTTCGGATCGGTTACCAGGTTGATCGAGGATTTATCTACAGCAGTAAGAAGCCACACATCCATTCCGATCGAAACCATCATCCTTGATTTCCGAAAGGTCAACGGATTCGATATATCCTCCGTCAACAATTTTGTACGGTTGATTAACAGATTCAATTCAGGTGGCCTGTCATTCGCCTTCACGCAGTCTCCCCGGGGGTTCAGAAACCTGCTCTGTCAAAACCTGGATGTTGAAACCGCTTCTTCTCTTCATTTTTTTGACGACCTGGAAGAAGCCCTCCAGTGGGCCGAAGATCGGCTTCTGGAAAAGGAACAACAGTTGCTCCGCTCCGCATCGCAATCCGGGAAAACAGCACGTGACAGCCTGTTTGACAGCGTATCAGACGAGTTGCTTCTGAATCTGGACCTGCAGGCAAAGGTGGAAGAAATTCTCGAAAAACTGGACGAATATTTGGAGGAGGCGTTTTACCAAAAAGAAGAGCCCGTGCTTTCGAAAGACCAGGAAGCCTTGGGGCTCTACATTGTTCAAAAGGGAGTGATAGGAGAAATAGTCGAGGAGGCAGGCCGAGTTACCCTTCTCGCAGACCTGGGCCCGGGGAGCCTGTTTTGTGAACTGGGTGTTTATGGTTCCCTGCCTGCCCGTTTCAATTATATCGCCAAATCGGATGCAATGATCCGCATCCTCAGTCCCGAAGCCCTTACCCGGCTGGGAAATGGACGATCCATCCCTGGCCCTGAAAGTCCACCGGCTGGTGATCGACCATGTCCGGTGATACTCCGGGAATTTCCTTTGAATTTAAGGCAGA
>DSCZ01000008.1 GCA_011048855.1 Desulfobacteraceae bacterium
GATTCGTCCTGATGTCGCGGTGGTCGCCACCGGAGGACTTCCTGAAATTCCCCAGATAGAGGGACTGTTCGATACCGATATGGTACTTCATGTCTTCACCGACATACTGGAGCGAAAAACCAGCTGTGGAGAACGGGTTGTCGTGATCGGAGGGTGCGGCTTCGGTCTCCAGGTCGCCGACTTCCTGGCCGAAGGAGGCAGAGACGTTGTTGTTCTCAATCGGGAGGGGCATTACGCACGGCAAATGGCCCCGAACGACCGCACCTCACTGATGGATCGGTTGAAGAAACCCGGGGTGCGGCTTTTCAAAAGGGTGATAATCCGAAAGTTCATGCCTGACGGCGTGATTTTCGATTGCGGCGGTGAAGAAATTATCCTGGAGGGATTTTCGGACCTGGTTATCGCAGAGGGTTTGCGGCCGGTCCGCAACATTTCTGAGATATTCGCGCGCGCAAACACGGATTTCCATGTGATCGGAGACGCAAAATCCCCAGGAACGCTGCTTGATTGTATCGCCGAAGCCGATGAATTGGGCCGGGCTATTTGAGGCAGGGTCCATCCGGAAATGCCGGATGGGCACAGCGAAGTTTCCAGATCGGAAATGAGGTAGGGATGGAAAATACAGGGTGCATGGAATGCGGCGCCTGCAGCGAGGCGTGTCCGATCGTGGAATTGTATCCTTCCAGGGTGGTTCACGAGGTTTATTCCCGGTCCGGGTTCGACCCGTGGCTGTGTTGCTCATGTCATCTGTGCGCCTGGGTATGCCCGGTGGGTCTGAATCCGAGAAACGCGATGTTTGCACTGCGGCGATCAATGAAAGAGTCCGGGGCGAAGGGCGGGAAACAGGTGGCAGTCCATATGAAAAATCTGAAAAAAAAGGGATTTCTTTTTCCCGTTGGGGACGTGAGCAACGACGAGCGCCTGGAGACCGGTCTTGAACCCATCGCTTATGAAAAAATTTCCTCCGACATGAAACGTTTCGTACTGCGCCTCGACCGGCTGATGGAAACCTTTGGCAGCGAACGGGAGGGTAGAGAGGCGTGACGGCGTGTATCTTTCCGGGATGTCTTGTTGCCTATCGTTTTCCTGAATACGAAAAATCCGCTTCCCTGGTGCTGGATGAACTGGGCGTGCATCAGATCTTTATGGATTGTTTCACATGCTGCGGTTCTCAGGTCGCGGAGTCGGCCGATGAAATGTTTCTTTATGCAATCGGAGCAAGAAACCTGGCCATTGCTCAATCACATGGCTTGGATACCGTGATTTGTCTATGCGGAAGCTGCACCTATGAGCTGCTCCTTGCCAGGGAATGGATGGGAAACCCCTTGAATCTGGCGCGGGTAAATGCGGTACTAAAGCCCGAGGGACTCTTCTATGATGCTCGAAAACCACCTAAGGTGAAGCACATACTGGAGGTACTCGATGCCTTTCCAATGGAGCTTGAAGAATTATGCAGAAGAAGGCTCCTTATCCGCGCAGCGGTTCAGGAGCCGTGCAATGTTTTGAGGCCGGTTGATCTCCACCCGACCCTGGAGGGGCGACGTTCGCTTTTGCGTGATATCGCGGCGTCTTCAGGTGCAAAATGCATTCAGTTCGAATACGAAAACCGGTGTTGTGGTGGTACGATGCTGGCTTTCGACGAGCCGGTGGGGATGGACCTGGCATCACTGAGATACCGGGCGCTCGAAAAATGCGATGCCCACGTTGTAGTCACCGCGTGTCCGAACTGCTACAGTGTTTACTACCTTTACCCTAGAGCCGTGGACAAAAAGTACGGGAAGGCCGGCTCCCGCCTTCCGTCAGCCTTGTTTATAACCCAGCTGCTGGGGCTTTCTATGGGCATGACCTTTTCCGATGTGGGTCTTGACCGGCACGTGGACAGGAAGCATCTTGTGAAACTGCTGGGTTAAAATCCGGTGAAACCTCAAAAAAATGATGATACTTTTTACGACGCCGTCAAAATCTGAAAGAAAATGAAAAACCGATACTCCTCTTGAACGGCGGGAGTTTCATGGCATCGAAGGTATCTTCGAAGCCGCTTCGAAATTCATCCTGCATCCTGGTGTTGTATTTGCCTGCGACATTCACGGCGCTGTAGATGTTGCCGGTGTACCAGCCGAGCTCCAGAATCCCCAGGATCACGCCCAGGGCGTTGTGGCCCCCGTCGAAGGCTTCAACTGCTGCCCATATGAACAACCCGTTCAATATGAAAGCCACGACAGCATCCCGGTACCTGGTTACATATGCGTGACCGAGCCCGGGGACCAGCGCTGCAAGAACTCCCGCCGTTCCAGGGCTTTTTGTAGGAAGGTCGAGGCCTGCGAGACTTTTTTCGGCAAGATTTAAGGCATCCCCATGTAGCAGGCTTCGAGGGCTTACGGATCCAAAAGCCCTGGATGCTTCCGTCCAGCGGCCGGCCCGCAGCATGGTCCAGCCAAGGCGATATTCGGCGGCATCCTGCAATTCGATTGATTCCGCGGTTTCGCGTGCGTACTGAAACCAGGGGATGGCATCGGCGAGCAGGCCCTGGCGGAAGTAAGTCTCCCCGGTCAAAAGCGTTGCCAGCACTCCGGTGGAATTTTCCTCTGCAGCAACGGCGGCCTCGGCGAAAGCCTCCCTCGCCTCTTCCATACGATTTTCTTCGGAGAGGCAGAAGCCAAGCAGCAGCCGAGCGCTGTCCGAGAGTTGATGGTCCGGGAAGAAGTGGAGAAGACGCTGGAGTTCAATGGTGGCGTCGGCGTATTTTTCGCCTTGGATTAGATGAAGCGCATAATTATATTGTTCATCAGCTGAAATTGCGATCCGTCCTGATTCCATTTCAGCGGACGAGACAGGGTTCGAAGTGAGCAGGATCAGAAAAACGATTGCCGGGATTAAAATGTATGTAGTTTTCATCAATTCACCAGATGTCGTTGGATTCAGGCGGATCAACTATTTTGATTCTTCCGTCGCGGTATACAAGCGGTGAGTAGTCGCCTTCATTTGCTTCGTGAATCAGCCTGTCGACGGTCATTATCCATCCTTTAAAAAAGCCGTAGTTTCGGAATACTTCGGCGCTGTATGCGGAGCATGTGGGAATCGACGGACACCTGTCGCCGTCGACGGCGGAAATATAATTCCGGAAAAGCAATGCAAGCCAGAGCCCAGGATTGTCATTGCTCGTTTGTTCAACCGGTGCCCCTGCACCGGGAAACCGTGCCCCACCGGATCCGCAGGACAGGGTAGGGAGGATTGTGGCCAGCAGCATAAGGAGTATAAATAAACGCTTTGGCATTTTGACCTTTATCACCTGCGGCCGGTGGCGGCCGTGTAACCGGAATGATAGTTAGTTTCCATTCGGAAATGGTCCTTTTGCCCAATCTCTACGTCAAACTGCGGGCTTTCTTGTGCGACGTACTCCAGTACGTCTCCGCGCAAGCCCTTGTTTTTCTTTGCACCGCTTCGGGTGCTCAGTCCCCAA
>DSCZ01000187.1 GCA_011048855.1 Desulfobacteraceae bacterium
ATGTTCACTGGGAACCAACCCCAAATAGGCCATCAACTGCTTTGGCTTTGAAAAACGGGTAAGGTCACCAAGCTCGGCAAGGGTCGTGGAAGCGACAACCAGCGATACTCCTCTGAGGGCCTGGAGCGCTTTGACCATCGGGGCAAGATGCCAATGAGGGATCAGCTCGCGGATCTGGTCGTTGAGGCGTTGGACGCGCTCAAAGTTTTCATGGACAGCATGGACGTATTCCTGGAGCATGATCTGTTGGGCACGATGTGGCATTTTGATTCCTGCGATCCAGTTCCAGTGGGCTTTACTCCAGTAGGATTTCCCGCTGTAGCGGTGACCGTAACGGAGCAAAAAGGCCAGGAGCTGCTGCCTGGCAACGCGCAGTGCTTTGACCGCGTCTTCACGGCCGCGGGTCAGATCCCGCATCGCTTCGTCTTCTTCGGTGGGAACATAAACCGGAGTTAAATCCCCTGAACGGTGCAACCGGGCGAGACTCAAGGCATCTCGGCGGTCATTTTTGATCCGATCCCCACTTTTGCGGGGGATCTTTGATGGAGCTGCCACGATGCAGTCGAAACCTTTATTTGTCAAAGAACGGTACAGATTATAACCACATGGGCCGGCCTCGTAGACGAAGCGAAGGGTTGAGCCTTTACTCTGGAGTTTACGAACAACTTTGTGCACTGCTTCGAGGTCGCCGTCGATTGTTCCGTAGGACCTCACATCACTGTCGCGGCCGGCGTCTGCCAGCGCAATAACAATAGAATTTTTATGAACATCAAGACCGACAAAAATGGTATTCTCTTTTTCTTTCATGACCTGCCTCCTTGGTTATGGCTCTGTGTTGTGGTTTTTTTCTACCAACATAATCCACGTTTGCAAGGGGCAGGTCACCTATTTTCTAGGCACAGCCATTATGTCTATCGGCTCAAGGAAGCGGCTGTCAGGTTGTCTGAAAACAAAAGAAAAAATCAGGATGAAAAAGGAAAAAACATGGACCTTTCAACCCAGGATTAGTACCCTAACTTAACTCTGTCGCCGGGGGATTTTGACCCGGCCACAAGTGGGGGATTTTAACCCGGCCATCGGGGAACTAAATGCGCCGAATGCCATGGAGATGACCCCGTGCTTCCAAAAGGCCACCCTGATACGGCAGACATGAATCTCCCGGAATGCAGGGATTGTCATCAAGATATGGGGTTATCGCTCGGCCACATACATGCCCTTGTCGGAAACGACTGTGAAACTTGTCACGTAGAGGATCCGGCTGAAGCTCCAACGATGCAAGACTGTCTTGTCTGCCACGAGGATTATGCCGAATCTGAAAACCGCCTCAATCCGACACTCCCCAAAGTCCATGATTCCCATATGGGTGATCTTGCCTGTGATCTCTGCCACAAGGCCCATGGAAAATCGGAAAATTTCTGTGTCCAATGCCATGACTGGACCTATATCGTGCCATAGATTACAAGCCCGAAATGTAAACGAATCGGGTGAGCTCGTCGCACGCACCGCCTAGAGATGCCTAAACCTGTAAGCGCGATTTCCTTATCGCTCATGGTTCGATCGACGTTGGCTGGACCTCGAAAATAGATGCCGGCATTCTTTTCGTTTTCCCCAAATCTTATATCCAACAATTATCCCAACACAGGGGAAAGTAATATTTACCATTGTTTTATTTTTCTCAATAAAAATCTGCCGGCTTTTTCGAACTCGGCTTACCGAAAATGGCTCCGGGCCTAAATCGGTAAAGGAATTACAATTTTGTAAAGAAATTTGGGGCGGGATGACTAAAAGGGACGTGAAGACGACAATGTTTGAAGACTATAGCTCCCTTCCTCCATCCCGATTTTGCCCTTCCCATTTACAGCTGCACCCCATGGCAGAATGAGATCAGGAGACGGTGTCCATGACCATCGTCTGAAATTTCTCGAACCCCAGTTTTTCGATGACATGCGAGAGCCTCTGGAACTGCTTTTCCACGTCCACATGTTCGCAATAGATTTCGATCGCTCTGCCCAAAATCTGGAGGGCCTTCTTTTCATGGTAAAGCCCATGCAAAGGCCGGCCTATAATCGGTTCGATCCCCGATTTCCCTCCAACAAAGATTTTGTATCCGCTTTTTCTGCCAATAAACCCTATGTCGGCAAGCGTGGAATGTGCACACGATGCCCGGCAGCCACTGACCCCGATTTTTATTTTGTAGGGGATGTCGAGGCCCGAGTATTTCTCGTAAACTTGATCCCCGAATGCAAGAGTGTCTTGAAGCCCCAGCTTACAATATTTTGACCCCACGCAGACCCTGGGCTGGTAAACCTGCTTCGGGTATTTAAAATTCGCACCCGCCGCCTTCAATCTCTCAGCAGCCCTGCGGGCGGCTTCCTCGGAAAGTTCAAGAAGCATGAGCTTCTGGGATATCGTGAGGTGAAGGCGTGCACCTTCCGAATCAATGATGTGTTTTACGGTTTCCAGGATGGACGGGCTCACCATGCCGGATGCAAATTCCAGCGTCAATGCGTAAGATCCATCGTTTTGAATAACATAAGGTTCCATGGTGCCTCCTGAATTCGCGGCCCCTGAAAGAGCAGGGTGCCTTTTGATGAAAAATTGATGGTCCCGTAAAAAGTTGAAAATCGTCATCTCAGCCTTATCGGCGTCGGGATCGGTATCGGGGTCGAAAAACTCGCCGGTCAACGTTCGATGCCGACGCCGACCCCGAGGGACAGGGTTATTTTGACGTTTTACGACGCCGACAAAATTTATTGATGGAGGACCTGTGTTCCATCCTTCCGCGGTTAAAATCCTTTTGTGTCACATGCCGGCTATGGTAGTCAAATCGTAACGTCGAGGCATTGACGTATGTCAAGAGCTTTATGCAAAAGTAGTCGCTAAAGATTTGCGTATGCAGTGCTTTTTAGGATGCAGCGCACGATTTCCAGCATGTATGTGCCGCCTCTTGAATCAATCTGCGAGAAGTTCGCGGGGGATAGTCATGGCAAAATCACGGTCGGCGATCCCTAAGAAAAGCGTCGGGTTCAGCCTGAAGCCTCATCGGTATCGGTGGGCTTTTTTCGTTGTTAGCATTATGTTAGCACCAAGAAAAAAGGACTTACAACGAAGCTCTGTAAGTCCTTGATTTTCCTGGTGGGCGATGCGCGACTCGAACGCGCGACCTCTGGTTCCGGAGACCAACGCTCTATCCAACTGAGCTAATCGCCCTTGGATTTCGGAAATTCCGTGCCGGACATCATGATGGTTCCGGCGGTTTTCAAAGCTTATATACTTTGAAAAATAACAGGCTCAGCGACGTAGGTCAAGAAGATATCCGATGCCCTGATCCACCATCTAGTGTCCATCCGGAAATGCCGGATGGACACAGCGAAGTTTCCAGATCGGAAATGAGGCATTTTGTCCAAGATCAAGAAAATCAAGGGGTTGTGCGGAGACGTACTGGAGTACGTCGCACAA
>DSCZ01000529.1 GCA_011048855.1 Desulfobacteraceae bacterium
TGCCCAACCTGAGGGTGGCGACGGCGAGGGAGCGGCTTTGCCGCCCTCGCCTTCGGCGGGGCTCTGACTCAGAAGCTGATCATTTTCAAAGAGCTGCTACCCACAAATTCTGCGGACGAGTCAAAATTTTAACGATAAAGGAAAAAGATTTCTCACATCCGTTCGAAATGACAGATTGGCCATCGCTCGCTGTCATTTCGACCGCAGGGAGAAATCTCCTGGCACTACGGTAAGAGATTTCTCACGTTTGTTCGAAATGACAGATTGGCCATCGCTCGCTGTCATTTCGACCGCAGGGAGAAATCTCCTTGCGAAGCAGAGCTAAGATGGACAACCCATTGAAGTTTGAAATATAAATTTTACTTTTTGAGGTAGACATGTCCGGTGCCGTTGATTCGATCAGGGCTTTTATTTTTGAAAACTTTCTTTTTGACGCTGATGAAAGTGCATTGAAAAACGATGATTCCTTTCTGGAGAAGGGAATCATCGATTCCACCGGTGTGCTGGAACTGGTGGAATGGCTGGAAGAGACGTTTGGCATCAAGATAGAGGACGAAGAACTGATCCCGGAAAATCTCGACAGCGTCAACCTGCTCGCCGCGTTCATCGCCAGGAAGAAAAGCTGATGCTCGTCCAGGACTACCTGATTCATTCCGCCGCCGCACACGGAGAGAAAATTGCCGTTGTGCACGGTAATGTACGGGTGCCCTATTCCAGACTGTTGACCTGTGCCGGCCAAGTGGCGGCCCGGTTGACGGACCAGGACTTGATTCCGGGGGACAGGGTCGCCATTCTCACGGATGAGCCCGTGCACTATATCGCCTCGTATTTCGGCATACTGCAGGCAGGCGGGATCGTTGTCGGCCTGAACACGCAAACATCCGAACGATCGCTGGACACGGTCCTGTCCGATTGCGGCGCCTCGCAGGTACTGATTTCCGGGCGCTGCAGAACATACGGCAAGTACATCCGGTCCCATCCCAGCGTGCGTGCTCTTACTGATATCGAAACGCTGCTTGCGGACTCTTCGTACCGCTTGGTCCCGGACAATCAGTTCAACAGAGGGACAGAACCGCGAGACATAGCCCAGATAATCTACACTTCCGGAACAACAGGACAACCCAAGGGAGTGATGCTCAGCCACGCCAACCTGGTGGCAAATACCAACTCCATCCTGGAGTACATGCACCTGACCGACCGGGACAGCATCATGGCGGTCCTGCCCTTTTTCTACTCGTACGGCAGCTCGGTCATGCTTTCACACATCGCGGCCGGGGGAAAAATGGTTGTCAACCAGAGTTTCCTCTATCCCAACGTTATCCTGCAGCAGATGATTGAGGAACAGGTAACAGGCCTCTCAGGCGTGCCGTCGACTTTTGCCATCCTGCTGCACCGGTCGGCTGCCAGGGATTTTTCCTTCCCGCACCTGCGCTATTTGACCCAGGCCGGCGCCGCCATGTCGCCCAAGCTGGCCGGTCGGCTTGCCGAAGTGTTTCCCGGCGTCGATATTTACATCATGTACGGCCAGACCGAAGCTGCCCCCCGTTTGTCCTATCTCCCTCCCGCATACCTGCTCAAAAAGCCCGGTTCCATCGGCAAGGCGATCCCAGGCGTCACTCTCGAAGTACTCAGGGAAGACGGGTGCACAGTGGGAATCAGGGAAGTCGGTGAAATCGTTGCCTCCGGTGAAAACATCATGGCCGGGTACTGGCAACGACCCGAAGAAACAAAGGCCGTTCTCCGTAACGGCAAGCTGTGGACCGGTGATCTTGCCTATGCCGACGAGGACGGATTTCTCTATATTGTCAGCCGCAAGTCGGACCTGATCAAATGCGGTTCGCACCGCATTGCCCCCAAGGAAATCGAGGAAATCATCCATGAGGTCGAGGCCGTGCATGAAGTAGCAGTGGTAGGGGTGGAGGATGAGATCCTGGGTGAGAATATTCATGCTTTTGTCGTCCTCAAGCCCGGGCATGCCGCATCGGAAAAGGATATTGTCCGGTACTGCCGGAGAAATCTCCCGGCCTTCAAGGTGCCCCATAAAGTGATCATGCGCGATGAACTGCCGAAGACGTCTTCCGGCAAAATTAAAAAAGGTGACCTGCAATCATGACCGCCCAAGGAACAGAACGAATTCTCTGCACCCGCTGCATCCTGCCTTCAACATTTCCGGGCATTTCCTTTGACCGGGACGGAGTCTGCAACTTTTGCCTCCAGTACAAGGGAGACGATGTTACCGCGGCCCTGAGAAAAAAATACGAGGAAAAGTTCCTCGGACTCCTGGAAAAGTATGATCGAAAAGGCGGATATGATGTCATTCTTGCCTATAGCGGCGGCAAGGATTCCACCTACACCCTGGACCAGTTTGTCAACCGCTACGGCCTCAATGTCCTGGCTCTGACCTTTGACAATACCTTTGTCTCGCCCCGGGCCTTTGAAAATATCACCAGCGTCTGCGCCGCCCTGGATGTCGACAATCTCCTGGTCAGGCCGAACAGGAAAATGCTGCGGTCAATATTCAGGACCGCAAGTTCGCAGGAGCTCTATTCCACCAAGACTTTAGAGCGGGCAAGCACCATCTGTACGAGCTGCATTGGCCTGGTCAAGGGCATCGTCCTGCGCACGGCCGTCGAAAAGCTGATTCCCTTTGTCGGATTCGGCTGGTCACCTGGCCAGGCGCCGGTCCAATCGTCAGTCATGCTGACCAATCCGGCCCTCATGAAAACCACGCAGCAGGCCATCATCAAACCGCTCCATGCCATAGCCGGCGACAGGATCCTTCCCTATTTCCTCACCGAAGAACATTTCCGGCAGAAGGACGCCTTCCCCTGGAATATTCACCCCCTTGCCTTCCTCGATTACAACGAGGAAAAGATCCTCGCCCGGATAACCGAGCTCGGCTGGAAGCGGCCCGACGATACGGACCCTAATTCCTCGAACTGCACCTTGAATGCCTATGCCAACTACATCCATCGTCAACGGTACGATTTCCACCCGTACGTATGGGAAATTGCCAACATGGTCCGCACCGGCGTGCTGACCCGCGAAGAGGGTATTGAAAAAATTGAGCCGAAAGAAAATCCCGTCATGGTCGACTTTGCCAGGAAGGAACTCGGACAATGAATCGGCGCTGAATTTTTTTCAGGCACTGTCAGGAAGTTTTTTGCCCGACTCCGGGTAATATTCCCGGAGTCCCCGTAAACATTGCGTTTATCTCCGAAACGAATGAGGGCCGCGTTATCGCGGCCTCAGTGCAACGGATTGTTGTCATCCCATTACCTTCCCATAATATCTAAATTTTGGTATATTAACTGGTGTCCATCCAGCGGGATCTATCATGCTGAATTATTGAAGAAAATAGAGAAAAAAGGGGTGGACTTTTTTCGTGATTTCTGGTTTATATAATATGGCAACCACGCGATATTACATAACAA
>DSCZ01000645.1 GCA_011048855.1 Desulfobacteraceae bacterium
CCCTTCGGGAGCGCCGATCTCAGCACAAACACTTCACCGCCCCGAGTTCGCGGTAGTTGACTACAGCTTCACTCGAGGCGTCTTGTGTTTGCACCAACCTCGACGCTTGAATAATCCAGGCTAGATAATTCTTGTTATCCGGAAAATGAACCCTTGACATGATTTCTGAAATCAGATAATCTGAAATCAGATTATAGAGGAGGCAACAGATATATGGAAGATGTAAAACCTTATTCTGCTGAAGTTAAGTCCCGGGGGCAGTTGACCATTCCTAAGAAGATCCGGGAAGCCGGCTGCCTGGATGAAGGCCAGGAGGTGACAATCATTCCCATTGGAGATTCTCTTCTCGTTTCACCCCGGATTCTCAAGCTAAATGATATCCGGCGGGAATTAAGGAAAATGATGAAAGCATCCGGTCTGTCTTTGCAAGATCTTATCGATGGACTGAAAGAAGAACGAAGCAGCAACTATAATAGTAACTATGGCAGAAAAAATCCTTAAGGTTTTCCTTGACTCAAATGTCATTATTTCAGGCCTTTTTTCTGACAGAGGGGCTCCCCGGCTTATCCTCGATGTCCTGAGCCTTGAACTTCCTGTATTAAAGGCTGTGACCGGAGCCTACAACACTGCCGAAGTAGAAAGAAATTTAGAGGCCAAGCTGCCGGCTGCCCTTCCGGCTTTCCATTCCTTTCTATCATATATGAACCTTGAAATCGTGCCTTTGCCGTCTCGAAATGATGTTAAATCCATTAACGGAATGACTGCCGAAAAAGATCTTCCTGTCATAGCCTCTGCGATCATTGGCCAAGCAGATGTCCTCGTCACCGGGGATAAGAAGGCTTTTTTAAACATCAAGCAGAGAGCGCTGCCTTTCAAAGTCCTTTCTCCTGCTGAGTTCCTCAACAAATTTCTACCAGACTTCCTTAAAGGGTGCAAAAAGGTTCGATAAATCCTGTTTTCATGAAAAAAATACTGATTTGAATGAGGCAATGGAATATGATAGCCTTCAATAAATCAAGAGAGAGAGAGGTGACGACCCATGTCAACACGCAGGGAATTCATTAAAAATTCGGTTCTTCTGACTGGAGGAGCCGCCCTGTTCGGCGGTAAATTTGGGTGTTCAGTAAGAAAAAGTGTTCCTAAAAACGGACTGGTTGTATCTGCAGCCGCCGACGATATGCTCATCGGCCAGAATTATAATCCCGATGCCGTTCATCGGGCCTTTGCGACCGGGTTAAAAGAGCTCACTGGTGAAAAGACCCTGGAAAACGCATGGTCTTCGCTGGTCTCCCCCGAGGATGTGGTCGGTATCAAGATCAACTGCATCGCAGCCCCCAGGATTTCCTCGTCTATTCAATCTATTAACGAAACCATTGCCGGACTCAAGAGTGCGGGAGTTAAAGAAAACAATATCATCGTTTGGGACCATATGGACCGTGCCTTTCAGCGGACCGGACTCGATATCAACCGGGGGACAACAGGAATCCGTGTTCATGGAAGTTCGGACAAAAGCGCTGTGACTATCCCCTGGACCGAAGGCTACGACCGCAATGTCTATCTTTCCCTGGAAGACGGCACCCTTCGGAAATTCCGCCGGCTGGTGGAGCAGAATTTTACCGAGGATGGATCCCACCGTGAAATATTCAACTCCTGCACCTGGCTTTGGATGCTGATCAATCTCGGTAACGAAAAAGCCCAGAAATACCGGGAGGACATCCGTCGTCTCTATATGGACTATGAAGACCGCGAGGGAATCAAACGGATTGCCGAGGAGGTAGTGGACAAATTCGAGGATGTCGTGATAGAGGATGAAGAAAAGTCCTATTTTTCGAATATCGTCACAAAAAACATTACCAAACTGATCAATATCGCCGTACTAAAGCACAATGAAGACAGTGGTGTGACCTGGGCCGCCAAAAACATCGCCTTGGGCGTTACTACCAACAAGGTCCGTTTCCATATCGATTACTGCGCCACCGCTATCCCGATGATCATGAACCAACCCTGTATCAAGGACAAGTCAGTGCTTCACATTGGAGAGGCCGCCAAAATCTCGACGGTCAGTGTGGCCGGCGCTCAGATTGCCTTAGACAACCGGATATTCTTCAGCCGTGATCCGGTTGCCATGGACCGGATCGGCATGGATATCCTGGAAGAAAAACGCCTGGAAATGGGATTGGAATCGATCCGGGATATTGCCACCCATGTCGAAGCCTGCGGCCGCATGGGTGTCGGCATCAGTGATCTGAGCAAGATCGATTGGAGATCTCTTCAAGTCTGATCCGGTTTAAGAGAAACCATGCCCGTGCTAATGCGGAGGGCTTTCTTTGGGAATTATACATATCCTTTAACCGTATTATTCGAATGATAAGAAGAAATGGGGGAACTTCTAAGAAGTATAAACCAGTGACATGGAATCTCCATTTGAGTTAAAATAATTCTCGAAGTGGCTAAACATGAACCTTTTAATTTCAAATCTAAGGACGAATTGGCTGCAAAGAGCGAGGCTCTGCGACTTCCCCTGCCTTTAAGTGATGATATTTCGGTTTTATTCCAAAAATATGATTTCGGTGGCCGAGCCATCCCCAACCGCCTGGCTGTGCATCCCATGGAAGGATTTGATTCCCAGCCGGATGGAAGCCCGGATGAGCTGGCTTTCAGGCGATATCATAGATTTGCTTCGGGGGGGAGCGGACTTATCTGGTTCGAAGCCGTAAGCGTTGTGCCGGAAGGCCGTTCCAATCCGCGGCAGATGTGGCTGCACGCTAAAAACATAGATGCTTTCAGCCGGCTGGTTGAGCATACCAGGAGAATGGCCCGGAATACGTTCGACAGCAGGCATGAGCTTTTTCTGGTTGTTCAGCTCACTCATTCCGGTCGCTACAGCCGGCCTGAAGGTAAACTTGTGCCCCGGGTTGCTTCATATAATCCTTTTCTGGATAAAGATAAAGACAAAGAAGGGATTCATATGCTTACCGATGATGAATTGGCCGCTATCCAGGACAAATATGTCGATGCTGCCGGGCTTGCCTCAAAAGCGGGATTCGATGCGGTGGATATCAAAGCCTGTCACGGTTATTTGATCAATGACCTTCTGGCTGCTTTTGAAAGAAAAAACAGCCGTTACGGAGGGGAATTTGAAAACCGGACCCGCTTCCTGATCGAAACAATAGAGAGGATAAGAGCGGAAGTGCCGGGTATTGAAATTGCGGTTCGATTGAGCCTATGGGATGCGGTTCCTTATCCCTATGGATTTGGGGCGAATAGATCGGACCCTAAACAACCTGATCTTGCTGAGACTGCAAGTGTGATCGAGAAGCTCAAAGAGTGCGGATGCCGTTTCATCAATGTGACTATGGGCAATCCCTACCGGGACCCGTCAGTA
>DSCZ01000580.1 GCA_011048855.1 Desulfobacteraceae bacterium
GTTTTATGTCCCATCTCAGTCATTCTTCACATTCTTATGATTGTTGATCGCGTTGCCTGTCACCAGCAGAAAAAGCAGCAGCGCCGATGAAAAACCCGTGAACGATGTCTGCGAGGATTCCGTCATGTTGTGGAGTAAAGCCATGAGCAGTAAACAGATCCACAGACACCCCCACTCGAAGTTTCTGTGCATCATTCTGCCGGCCTGACGAGCAGAGTTGATAAAATACATGGAGAAAAATATCAGTCCGACAAACCCGATATTGAGAATCGTGCCGAGATATCCGTTGTGGGCATCGCTGTAAATTTCCGATCTCATGGCGTCATTCCAAAAGCCGCCGAAGCCGTATCCTAAGAGAGGTTTCTTCATTGCGTAGTGAATGCATTGAGCCCAGATATCAGTCCTGTCCGTCAGTGTCGAGCTCCTGTCAAAGAGAAATGCTACATCCGATAAGAGAAACCCCTGGGTGAACGGTATTATTGTTCCCAGGACGATGACGGAGCCGATCAGCAACGACAGGGTGTTGGGTGCCGGAATGATGTTTCGACGCTTCAGCCACAGCATACCGCCGAAAAGGAATAATCCGGCCGCGAGAGCTCCCGTCGATGTGGCGGAGTATTTCAAAGTATGATTCGGGCCCGCGAACAGCAGGAGGGCGAGCATCAGTAAAAATAGTTCCACATATTTCTGATATGGTGTGGCTGGTTTTTCCTGCGTGCGCCGCCTGTTGACAAATGTCCAGACAAGAAAAAAAAGTGCAATGAGACACAGCGCCGTAAGGCCGTTTTTTTGAGACGCCACTCCTGTCCACATCAAGCCGCCGGACCAGCGATTATATTCCCGTCCCAGATGCGGATAGTAATGGATCAAAACATACGACAATGGAATCAGTATATAAATCGACCGCCTGATGATGCACTTCAGGGCGTCAATCGGGCTGGTTTCAGTTGCCACGACGAAGGCCATGATGACGGCGATCATTACCCGGATCCAGCGCTTGAATGATACGAACGGCATGTCGGACCAGCCGACGCTGATAAACATGAATCCCAACACGGCAAAGACCCAGCCGTTCTCTTTTATGGCGTTTGACCAGTTGAGGCGTCTTCTGGAAAGTATCATGAATCCCAGTACCGCCAGCACGATCAAAACATTGCGGTCAAGGGCGCTTCCTTCCTCCATGCTGACGCCGCCCGCGCCGAACCATATGGCAAGCGGCTTCGTCGCGTTCATAAGCATCCAGACCGTCGGCACCCAGAGGGCGAGAGACGCCTCGGGGTATTGCTCGCGGTCAAGCTTCAGAATAAAGAGGACAAAGATGGTGCACAGTGTCAGCGCTAGTATGGGCGGCATGGGATTCTATCGAGTTGCAATGTTAGACGGCTGGGAAGCCGGGAAGTTGAAAGCATTTTGCTCCATGATGAGATCATTCCAATATTCCATTATGCAGTTTTGTTTATTCCATCCCCGTGGGGGACGGATGTTTAACTTGAGAGAAGATCTCGTCCATGATTTTTGCTGTCAGGAGGATTTCTCTGTACGTCAAGGGAAGCGGCGAATTCGTGGTGATTGAAGTATAGAAGGCTTCAATCAATGTGCCGAGCGCCGCCTCATTGTGTACGTGGAAGTCATTTTTTAGAAATTTCAAGAAGTTGTGTCCGAAGTTTCCCAGATATTGCTTCGCGTATTCAAATGGCGGCAGGAAGTATTTTAAATAGCTCTTGTAATCTTTATCGTTTATTTTAATAAGAACCTGGTGCTCGTCATCGACCACGAGGGATTTTTTTCGACCGTAGAGCCGAAGTTGATGGGGGACAGGCTTGATCTGGGACGAGAAGGTGAAATAGGCTGTTGTGGAATCTTCATCCCGGATAATGACGCGCGCTTCATCCACGATGTCGTGTTCTCCCAGATTTTTCAAAAATGTGCTGGTGAATCCGTCAGCGATGACGGTCGGGCTGTCGCCGGACAGAAATTCCGCTATCTTGCTGATGCCGTGGCTGATGATGTTCTGGAGCAGCGAGCCGGGCAGGATTCTTGCCCAGTGACTGCCGTCGCTCAGCAGCGCCTTGGCGAAGCGTTCATCACCGAAATCATAGCAAAAGTGGCTCTCAATATGGACGGGCTTGCCGCCGAGATAGCCGTCTTGCACCAGTTTACGCATCCGGATCATGGCGGGGGTGAACTGGGCATTATGGCCGGCGGTTATCTTGAGGTTTTTTTTTAGTGCCAGATTTATCAGATCCTCTGCCTCGGCCGTGTTTATGGTAAAGGGTTTTTCAACGTAAACATGACAGCCCGATTCAAGGCACATTTTAGCCAGCGGATGATGACTCTGAGGCGGCGTTGTTATGTGAACCACACCGGGCTTGACGGAATCGAGCATTTCCCGCACATCGGTGAAATATCTTCCGATAGTAAAACGCTCGCTCATATCCTGTGCCATGAGGGGTTCTCTGTCGCAGACCGCGACGATTTCCGCGTCCGGGATACGCTTTATGCTGTTCGCATGGTTGTCGGCCATTTTGCCGCAACCGATGATTCCTATTGTAATCATTTTATACATTCGTGTTTTTTTATTCCTCACCATTGGTCACTCCCCGCCGGGAGAGGGAGAGAGAACCGGTTTGTCAGGCCCTTTCGAGGAGCACCCGGTGGGTCAGTTCAACCTGCAGTACTTTGCGGATTTCGCGAAGGTACGTGCCTTTGCCGTCAATGTGATCTGTTAAGATCTTGATCAGATTCTT
Source organism: Desulfobacteraceae bacterium (assembly GCA_011048855.1). The sequence continues at coordinate 2,748 of DSCZ01000580.1, forward strand.
TCTGTCCCAATAGGGCCTGCTTAACGTTTTCTCAGATAATAGAATGTCCCGCAGATAATCGGCAAGCTGATCCCTGAACCATATTCGATAACGTCTGAAATCCGCGTACCCCATGAGGAGGCGGTGGAGATGTAAGGGGGAAATCAGCCGATGGTCAAGCCGCGCGACAGGGTGGGTCATATGAAACGGCAAACGTTCTCGAATGTAAATCTTGTCCATAATTATCAGCAATTTTATGATATTTTTTATAACCGTGGATATCGGCCACGGCCTGTTGCCGCCATAAGAACCGGTCGTTGGTATGGACATTAATCCGGGCTTTGTCCTGGCGATAAGATCGAGTTCGAATTGTGTGCCGAAGTCGGGCGCAAGCGGCGGCGCCTGGTAGAGTACTTTTATAAAGTCGTTGTCCAGAAAGGGGCTGCGTACCTCTACCTGTGAGGATTCGAGAGTTACAAACGCATTCCACCACCACGGGATCGCGCTCTGCAAGAGGAACGTCAGTTTATGGCCTTTTTGCAGGTCTGCGGTTGTTGCTTTTGCCATGTCAAAATACTTCTTAAATTCTTCATGGATGAGATGCATGGAGGGAGGACGCGCCTCAAAACCAAAAATGCCCTTCAA
>DSCZ01000050.1 GCA_011048855.1 Desulfobacteraceae bacterium
CACGGGTATGGCCTGGCTCGCAACCAGAAAAGGAGCCAGCGCATGCTCCACGGCGGGCTTTGCGAACATAACCGTCGCAAGCGGAAAGGCCACCGAAAGGGCGACGAATATCCCGGCCAGGATCTCGAGTGCTGTCACCGCGGTATTGGAAGAAAGAAGTGGAGCCTGAACCACCGCCGTATACATTATCCTTGCCGGCGAAGGGAGGATGAACGCCGGTACGTGGAAGACACGGCATAAGATTTCCCACGAAAGAATGATAATTCCCACAACGACGAAGGTGAGACATCTAGCACGTGACATCGCCGTTTTCTCCGTGAAGTAAGGTCAAAATATGTTCTTTTATTTCGATCAATCCGGGATCGTTCATGCGGCGCGGCTTTTCTCCGGTCAGCGAAAATTTTTCCCTGATCCGCATGGGCGGAAGCGTCAACACAAGGAGATCATCGGCAAGGTGAAGAGCCTCTTCCACGTCATGCGTTATCATCAAGAGGCTTTTCCCGAATTCACTCTGAAGCAGAAGCAACAGGGACTGAAGACTTCGCCTGGTGATCGCATCGAGGGCCGACAGCGGTTCGTCCAGTAAAACCAGTTCACGGCCGAACATGAGCGTCCGAACCAGCGCACACCTCTGGCGCATGCCGCCGCTGACCTTGGAGGGAGGATAAAATTCAAAACCAGCCAGTCCCAGACGCCTGAAAAGAGATGCCGCTTCTTTACAGTCGTCTCCACTGGCTTTTCCGGAAACCCGTACAGGAAGCAATGCATTTTCAATAAGAGAAAGCCATGGAAGAAGAAGGTCTTTCTGCTGCATATACGCAGCCTTCCGCCCTAGATTCGGCGTCTTCTTTCCTAGCCATGAGATCTCCCCCGAATCCTTAGAAACCACCCCGGTGAGTACATCGAACAGCGTACTCTTCCCGCAGCCGGACGGACCGATCAATACAGTGAATCCGCCTTTGGGCACACTAAAGCTGAAACGATCAAACACGCAAAGGGATCCGAATTTTTTAGTCAGTTCTGAAACACGCAGCATCCAGCCGCCCCTCCGGGATTAATAATAACCGGAGAAGGGAAAGATAGGAATGGCTAAAAAAAGCATCATCTTCCCTGCGCCGGCATTATCCGGATCAGGTTCCAGGGGTCGAGGCTGCCAGCCTCCTCTCAGCCGATTCTCATCGACTCCCCCAGTGATCAAGGGTTTACGTTTAACTTACGGGGGTTGCTTTGTCAACAACCGAAAAATCAGAAGAATTTGTACTGGATTCCCAGTGCAAAAATCCAGACGTCCTTTTCGAGCTTTATCCCGGTGGACGTAGTTTCATCCTTGTAGAAAGCCCTGAGCACTCCCGCGTTAAGGGTCCAGCGTTCGTCTGCAGCCCAGGCCACGCCTCCGCCGACGGTATGGGCATCCAGTTCAGGAGCTTCAATACTCATGTTGTCCGGTTCTATCTTCGTATCAGTATACATATAACCAAGGCTCCACTTGAAGCGGGGGGTGCATTCGTATTCAAAGGCCATGCCTACGTCATAGCCGTTTCCACGCTGGGTTTCGTCCTGCGAGGTAATGGGGACATTGTCCCAGTCGGCCTGTTTGTTGAAATAATATGTGAGGTTGGTCTCGGCTCTCAGCCTGGGTGTGAGCTGATAGGAAAGGCCTGCACCCAGCAGAGCCGGGACATCCCGCCTGCGTTTGGACCCGTTCACCAGGAGCCCCAGATCATCCTGTTTCACTTCCGTTTCAAGGTTGAGCCTGGTCTTGCTTTCATAGCGAAGACCTATATTGACGCCCTCTCCCGGTGTGATATTCACGCCCACGATCCCGCACATACCGGAATCGGTCTCCTTGTAATCGAGAAAAGCAGTGCGGTCAGCAAGGACAGGGCTACCGGCGATCGTCGCGTGACCTTTCCGTTCGATGTTGGCTTTGGCGTACCTGGCCCCTAGAGAAACAGACACCATGTCGCTGAGACTGTATGAACCTCCTGCAGTTAACCCGTAGTAATACGACTCGCCTTCCATGTAATGAGACCCCACGGAAGTATAGGCCGCCGGTGGCGGAACAACGGCATTGACGGCTGCCAGGAAACCGCGGGCCAAACCCAGCGAAGTGGCACTGCCGCGCTCGAACTCCACTTGGCCGCCGCCCACAGGGATCGTGAAGGCGCCGAACAAGCTCCAGTCCTCCTTCCGATACAATGCAAACAACCCCGGAACCAAATCTGGGATGTCGCTTTCATAGGAGATGCCACCGACGGTATTGGTATAGTCCTTCACCGCATACTGTCCGGAAAAGTTCAGGTAAAAACCTTCACCGATTCGCGTCGTTCCGGCGGGGTTGTAGACTACAACATCGGCTGAATCCGTCGCTGCGTTCCGGTTCAGCGTCCGCACCCACTCGGCGCTGAAGTTCGGCTTATTGTCTATGCCGCCGCCAAAAACCGGCGATGCCGATAGCAGCAACAACGTCAGAAGACAAGATATGACAAAGATTTTGTTCATATTAAGATCTCCTTTTAGAGATAATATTCATCGAGAAACATTGTTGCCTGACAAAATCCCGATCCCGGCAAATGCCCCTCTCTGATCCCTGGTGTGAATTATCCGTGGGTTACGGATATCAAAAGTGCTTCACTGGAATGAAAACCAGCGAATGATAGATGATCTCCTGAGCGAAGTCAAACAGTTAAAAAAGGCCTTGTGGTCATGAATTCTCATATCAGGGATGGGTCAGCCATTCCGGTTTTCATTCGAGGGCCAATTCTATGAGCCTGTCCAGAAGTTTGGAAAAAGAGATTCCTGCGGTTTTGGCGGCAAGCGGGAGAAGGCTCGTTTCCGTCATACCGGGGATCGTATTGGTTTCCAGAACCAAAATTTCATCCCTACCTTTCCGAAGAATCATGTCCGTCCGACTGTACCCCTTGCAGGAAAGCGCCCGGTGCGCGGCAAGACCGAGTGACTGGGCCTTGCCCGTCAAAATCGGCCCGATGCGTGCAGGGCAGATTTCCTGTGTGACGCCGGACGTATATTTCGCTTCGTAGTCGAAGAAAACATGGCTCTTGTCCGGAATGATTTCGATGACGGGAAAAGGCTCCAAAGCATTGTTCCCAACGACCCCGACGGTGAGTTCGACTCCCTCGACATACTCCTCGATCATTACTGTTTCGTCGTGCGACCAGGCCTCCTCGATTCCGTGCTGGAGCATAGCGGCCGATTCAATGATCGACATTCCGACACTGGAGCCACAGCAGGCCGGCTTGACCACGACCGGTGAACCCAAACGCCTGAAAACGGCTTCAGTCTCGACTGCAGCCCCTTTTTCCAGCGGAATATACCCCGGGGTAGGGATGCCGGCTTCGGAATAGAGC
>DSCZ01000055.1 GCA_011048855.1 Desulfobacteraceae bacterium
AGCCCGGGGTCGACCCATGTTCTTTCAGGTTCCGTGGATGAATTCTACGAAAGGGACCTTCCAGACAGATGGGAGGCGGTGGCGTCCGTCACCATGAGCCTGCTGCGGGAAGGTGAGCCCGACCCCTCAAAACGCCTGGTCTTTCAGAAAACGTATTCCTCGGTGGAGCCATGCCGGGAGAAAACCCCCGCCTCGGTTGCCGAAGCGATGAGCCGGGCCATGGCTCAAATCAGTCATTCCGTCATCTCGGACATCCACCGGGCCCTGTCGCCGAATGATTGACAGCCGGGTAAAAGCCCCGGCACGGCGCACTGGGAGCGGTTTTTAACCGCGATTTCCCTTTTATCGGCGTCGGCGTCGGGATCGGTATCGGAGTCGGTATCGGGGTCAATTGGGAGAGAGGCTTGTGTCCTGCGCCTTGTCTAAACGTCGCATGCGACGCCGTCAACGCTGGCTCTGCCTGCCGAGAATACTGTCGGCTATCACCTTGCGCTGTATCTCGCTGGTTCCCTCGTAAAGGGTGAGCACCCTGGCGTCACGATAGAACCGCTCAACAGGAAAATCCTTCATATAGCCGTAGCCGCCGTGAATTTGAAGTGCGTCGTAAGCCACGCGGTTTGCCATTTCGGATGCATACAACTTGGCCATGGATGCCGCCGAAGAAAAACCGAGCCCGCGATCCTTCATCGCCGCCGCGTTAAATGTCAGCAACCGGGCGGCCTCAACCTGCACGGCCATATCAGCGATCATCCACCTGAGGCCCTGGAAATTTGAAATCAGCCGGTTGAATTGAACCCTGGTTCCGGCATATTCCACGGCTGCATCCAGACATGCCTGGGCGATTCCAACCGACTGCGAGGCGATGCCTATCCTCCCTCCGTCCAGCGACGCCATGGCGATAACGAAGCCGTCGCCCTCGTATCCCAGAAGGTTTTCCTCCGGGACGCGGCAGTCTTCAAAAATTAATTCCGCGGTATCCGACGCACGAAGCCCCATTTTCTCTTCAACGCTCCCGACCACGAAGCCCGGAGTCCCTTTCTCCACGACGAATGCGCTGATTCCGCGGTGTTTCCTACCCCTGTCGGTATATGTTGTAACAACGGTTAAATCGGAATTTTTCCCCGAGGTGATGAACATCTTCCTGCCGTTTATGATATAGGAGGAGCCGTCTTTTACGGCCGTTGAACGCTGGCTGGACGGATCGGACCCAGCGCCTGCTTCGGTCAGCGCGAAGCTCCCCAACATCCCCCCCGCGGCCAGCGGTTTAAGATACCGCTCCTTGAGATATTCTGATCCAAACAGGTATATCGGCCCGCATGCAACCGAATTGTGAACGGACATGATCACCGCCGTGGAAGCGCACGCATACGCTATCTCCTGGAGTGCAACCGAATAGCTGACCGCATCAACCCCCGCACCGTTGTATTCTGCAGGAACATTCATGCCCATCAACCCCAGTTCCCCCATGGCTTTCAGGTTCTCCGCCGGGAACTCGCACGTCCGGTCCCGCTCGGACGCTGTGGGTTGAACCATATCACGGGCGAAATCCCGCACCATTGCCCGGATCATGCGCTGTTCTTCGGTGAGGTTGAACGACATCGCTACCCCCAATACATTTCAGGGCGTGTAAAGCACGACAATCAACTCGGCCTTTTCCGAACTGAGATTGCGGAGTTTATGAACGATGGATGAATCGAAATGGATGCTTTGTCCCGGCTCCAGCACGTTCCTGCTGTCTCCTATCATAACCTCGACTTTGCCTTTCACGATGTACTGGAACTCCTCCCCCTGGTGCTGGTAGCTCGCTCCCGCCCGGTGTTCGGAGCGGGGGTCGATGAAAACCCGGAAGGCTTTCAGATGCTTGCTCCCGGGCTGAGGGGTCAGGTTTTCATAGGAATAGGAATCGGTTCTCCGGCGGTGGTCTTCCTCCTTGCGTTTGCCGGCGAGTTTACGCTCGGCCTGGAGCAACAGGCTCGAATCGATTCCGAGGGCTTTCGAGAGCTGCAGAATAACCGCCACCGGCGGAATAACCTCCCCTTTTTCCACTGAAGAGATGTAGGGCGGGGCCAGGCCGGTTTCGTTTCCAAGGTGCTTCAATGTCAGCTTCTTCTCCTTGCGAAGCTTCATCAGCCGTCTGCCTATCGGCAGGCTTTTCTTTTGATTGGGGGGAGTCATCTTCCTGCCTCCTGTCAGGCGTCCGGGCGGCGGCGCCCGGCCGCCAAAGCGATCATACGCCAGCAAAAACCCGTCAGCAGCGCGGCGCTTATAAGTATGATCAGGTTCGATGAGAAAAAGGTCATGATGAAGTAAAACGGGTCAGAGAGCCTGTAGGACGCCACCAGCAGATCGATACCGAAAAGCAGGAAAAACACGGAGGTCAGGCTCAGGCCGGCATGGATCACCCACCAGCGCACTCCGGGCTTTCCGTTCCCGGGTGAACTCGATTTGGGTTGTTCATTGTTCATAAGAATCCTGGTGTGTAAATCGTACTGATCACCCCGGCTTTACCGGCAGCAGCAGGGAGTCGCAGGCGCTGTAGGGATCCATTTCTCCGTCGACGATCGCTTTCACCGCCCGGTCGAATTCGCCCGTTTCCAGAAGCTGATCGAGTACTTCTTCCACCAGCCTGTTTTTCACCAGTTCCTGAAGCTCCCCACGTACATGGGCCTCGTTGCGCCTGAAACCAAGTGCCCCGAAACGCCCTTTGAGGTATTCCGAATGTCCGGCTATGCTGTCGATCAGCTCTTCGATCCCCATGTCGAATACGGCACGGGTTTCGAGTATCGGAGGCTTCCACCCGTCCCTGTCGCCTGCCCTGCGATCCATTTCCAGCATCATCTGCAGGTCGTTTACCGTGCGCTCGACGCCTTCCCTGTCGGCTTTGTTGATGACGAAAATATCACCGACCTCGAGTATCCCGGCCTTGATCGCCTGGATGTCGTCACCCATGCCGGGCACCAGGGTAACCACCGTGGTATGTGCCGTCTTCATAACGTCCACTTCGTCCTGGCCGACACCCACCGTTTCAATCAGCACGTAGTCCTTGCCCATGGCATCCAGCACATCGACCGCACTTCGAGTCGACTGCGTCAAGCCGCCGAAATGGCCCCTGGTGGCCAAAGAACGGATGAACACCCCGGTGTCCATGCTGTGGCGCTGCATCCTGACCCTGTCTCCCAGAATGGCCCCTCCACTGAAAGGACTTGTAGGATCCACCGCCAGGACGCCTACGGTCTTCCCACCCTTTCTCAAGTGAGCCACCATCTGGTCGACCATGGTACTCTTGCCCACACCGGGAGCCCCGGTCACCCCGACCACATAGGCGTTTCCTGTGTGCGGATAAAGCTCTTTCAGCACATCCCGAACC
>DSCZ01000429.1 GCA_011048855.1 Desulfobacteraceae bacterium
GTCTGGACGAATCCCCCGGATGCTTCTGTGAGCCCATTTCATGTGCCAGGGATGCAAAATCTTTGTTGATGTTCCGCCATGGTTTATTCTCCTTTCAGATCTTGAGATTACGTGGTTTCAACGACGACCAAGAGCTACGGGTTAAAATGGAAATCACCGCAGCAAATCCTTTTAAACAATAAAGCGAAAGCGATTGGGGACTGAGCACCCGAAGCGGTGCAAAGAACCCGGACATAAAGATCCCGGATGGCAAATCGTGCCAAAGAAGAAAGCTGGGGATGCGAAACACGCGCGATGTTTGCAATCGCCTCTGCCGCGTAGGGACCGATCCCGGGTCTTGCGCCAGGGATTTTTCTCCGGTGGCTGTTATACCAGCGGACGACTCTTTCGGCTACAGGGTGGATCATGAAAAGCACTCCGGCCGGTATTGTGATGAAATCTTTTCAGTCGCATGTCCTTAGCACAACAGGACAAATTTAAGAAGAAGATAAATGCGCTGAAACCCCGTCCTTTCCGCTTGAGCTTTCTCAGGGGACGTGCCATATTCGGTGTGTTGATTCTTTGGGGTTCGATTGTTTATCACCAGTCAAAGTGAGAGGAATTTGTATTGCCCTGAAATATGAAATTATTCGCGATCTTCACAAAGACATCGAAGACATCTGTGAAAAGCTCTTCCGGGCCATGAAGAAAACAGTGACCGGTCAAGCAGGAGGATCATACACGTGGAAGAAAAAATCAGGCTGGGAATCAGCGAGTGCCTGCTCGGACGGGAGGTCCGGTACGACGGTGGGCATAAGTGGGATCGTTTTCTGACGGACACCCTCGGCCAATACGTGGAATACGTCCCGGTGTGCCCTGAGGTGGAATGCGGACTCGGGATCCCGAGGGAGGCCATGCGCCTCGTAGGAAACGTCGACCATCCCCGTCTTGTCACCATCCGCTCCGGTGTAGACTTGACCGACAGGATGCTCTCATGGGTATCGAAACGGGTTTTAGAGCTTGAAAAAGAGGACCTCTGCGGTTTCATCTTCAAAAGTGATTCACCCAGCAGCGGCATTGAAAGAGTCAAGGTTTACAATGAAAAGGGGATGCCGGAGAAAAAGGGAGTGGGCCTTTTCGCCAGAGCTTTCATGGACCGTTTTCCTCTGATCCCGGTGGAGGAAGAAGGGCGTCTCCACGACCCGAAACTGAGAGAGAATTTTATAGAGAGCATTTTCACGCTCAAACGCTGGAGTGAAGTCCGCAAGGAAAGTATGTCCAGAGGCCATCTGGTGGACTTTCACACCGAACACAAGCTGCTCGTTCTCTCTCACAGCCCCAAGCATCAAAGCATGATGGGAAAACTCGTTGGTGAATCGAAGAGCCTCAAGACCGAAGCACTTTATGAGCAGTACGAAGAACTGCTTTTGGGGGCACTGAAGCTCAAGACAACGATGAAGAAGAATGCTAACGTGATCCAGCATATGATGGGTTATTTCAAAGAACAGCTTTCAAAAGACGAAAAGCAAGAACTACTTGAAATGATCGAAACCTACCGCAAAGGGTATGTCCCGCTAATCGTTCCTCTTACGCTGATGAACCACTATGTGTGAAAGTACAGGGAACCGTACCTGGCACGGCAGGTGTATCTGGATCCTCACCCCATCGCGCTTCAGCTTCGGAACCATGTGTAACAAGGTGCACGTTTTACGATATAAGATTTTCACTCTTGAAACTCGCGCTCCCATACCTACCTTTGAACATCATGCATTTTCAAGAGGATAAACCATGAACCTTCAGCAATCTTTCAATAATCTGTTTGCGAAAACCCCACTTCCGGGCGAACTCAAGCATCAAATTCATGGGCCCATCGCGGATAAGTTTTCCGATCGGCCGGTATCCGTAAGATCTTCGGCCCCCGGTGAGGATTCGTCCAAAACGTCTTTTGCCGGCTTATGGAGCTCGGTCCGGCGCTCTGGCAGATCCTGATCTATTTCGCCTTTCCAGGAACCCGCTTTCACCGCAAGGTGATCGCCGAGGAGCGTTACCTCCCATCCTATCAGGAAAACCCGGACTATCGAACGTTCGACGGGTTCTCCATGCACTTCAAGCACCTTCATTTTACTGCAGAGGAACTTGAAAATATTCAGTCCGATCTCTACCGCAGGGCCTTTGAACACCTGGGACTATGCATGGCTGCCTCCATACCCATGAGGTTTCTTCTTAAATCCAATATCGCATTGAGTCGCCGTAACAAGGCATTCATGTATCATATCCCTGTTTTCTATCTTTTTTCTTTCCATTTAACAATCTATTTCAATACAATGGTAACAACCCGAAAAATTATGAGGAAAGGTTCGCGCGTCAATGTTTGTGATTTTATTTCTATTGGTAAGTTTAAGTGAATGTGATATTTATCTTTGAAAAAAGCAGGCCCCGATAAGACACTCGGAACAGGTGGAACTCCAGTTTTGAAAACTGCCGCTCTAAGAAAATAATGGCAAAATTATAATTTAAGATCAATATGATGGACCGGACAAATGAGAAACATTCCCATAGTCTACAGATTGGCATGTTGCTTATTGGCATGGCTGTTTGCTTTACCGTCTGCGGTTTTGGCAGATGCAGATCTTGATGAATTGGTCGCTCGGCTTCAGCAGGGGGGCCATGTTCTCATGATGCGGCATGCCTATGCCCCCGGATTCGGGGATCCACCGCAATTTCGATTGGAGAATTGTACCACCCAGCGTAATCTGGATGAAAAAGGGCGCGCCCAAGCCGTTGCTGTGGGTGAATGGTTGAAATCCAAGGGCGTGCTGGAAGCTCAGGTTTATTCAAGCCAATATTGTCGCTGCCTGGAAACTGCACGGTTAATTGATTTCGGGCCGGTCACCCCGCTGCCTGCACTCAACTCCTTTTTCGAGAGGCATCAGGACAGGGAACCCAATCTTCGAGCATTAAAGGATTTTTTGATCCGGCAGCCTGCCGATGGCCCCTCGTTGATATTGGTCACACATTCGGTCACAATTCAGACATTGGCCGGCCTGAGTGTCGGGCCGGGCCAAGCGGTCCTGCTCCAACTGACCCCGGGGCACGACGCCGGCGTGGTCGGGCGCCTTGATTTTGATTAAAGTTTTATAAAGGTATTTTTCGCCCCTGCCCAACAGAAGGACGTGAATCATGCGCTACGATGATCTGAAGCTGCGAATAAGCGGCGTTATCGTTATTGATTTAAGGGGTGAACCCGTAAGCCTTGAATCCATTTGGGAGAACAGGGTCGTACTGCTTGCCTTTCTCCGCCATTTCGGTTGACTTTTTGCCCGGCAGCAGGTCGCTGCCCTTATGGGAACCAA
>DSCZ01000082.1 GCA_011048855.1 Desulfobacteraceae bacterium
CCCCTGTAAGGTTCACAGGACGATGGCATCAGGGTAAAGACTGGAATGCGGACCTGTTCGAAAGTGAAGGCCCTGGTCCCGGCATTTACGGTCGGCAGATATACCAGCAGTTCCAGGAGGATAACGGCAAAACATCCACCCGCCTGAAAAATCTCTCCATTTCTCCCGGAGCGCGGGCAATAAATTCCCTGTAGCAGCTCCCCTCCATTTTTTCTATGACTGATACGGAAAAGCGCGACTTCCCGCCGAAATCGTGAAACAAAACCAGATCTTTGGCGACTCTGGCCGATTCCCTGTAAAGTTTTTCCCTGTCGGCAAAGGGAAACCCGTGAGCTACATAAGCTCCGACAACAACATCAAAGTGATCATCAGGAAAAGTTAGACCTTCCAGAAAATCCTGTTCCAGGCATTTGAGCCCGTTTTTCAGGCACAACCGGACCATAGCCGGAGACGCGTCAACAGCCGTCACGCTGTAACCAAGATCCTGCCAGCAACGGCCGAACGCCCCTGTTCCACTGCCCAGATCAAGCACGGTTTCACATCCTGCAAGATCCAGTGCGGATATGTGTTTCCCGATAACACTAGAGTAACCGAGCACCTGTGGTTTGAAGAAAAGCCCGTAAAATGGTGCGATAAACTGAAACTTTCTCACATGGGGATCCATCGAAAGCCTTCTTTCCAGGGGAAAGACATGGCGTCTTTCGTTATGATCATTCTACACAAATCCGGGTGCAGAGGGGAACTGGCAGTGCGAATACCTGCAAACCTGGCTATTTTTCAAAAATGCTTAGCAAGAGACCCCCATAAGGGCCCTTTCTCCCTTTTTTAATCGGTTTGTCAAATGTGCACGGGCTGTGACCTATGAGGTTCGCGTAACATCAACCATTCTTGCCGAAAACCCCAGGAAAAACTTTTTAGTCAAAAGCGTAGACGCGACCCCTATGGCTATGCGACCCCTATGGCTATGTAGGTCCATTCTCCGAGGAAGGTCCCACCGTCGCGAAGGTCCATCAGTTCATCGTTTCCAGAGGCAGCCGCAAAGGGAAGCATCACTAGATATACCTGAGCGATACGCGAAAAGCCGCTCCCGCCAAGTGGGAAACCGTTATCAGGCAGCCGATGCAGTGATGATGTTCCGGGCGCGCAAGCCCTGAGGAACTGCCGAAGGGGAGGCGATGCAGGGTTTCCTGGATGTAAGCCTCCTGCTGGTTTTTATGACGACAGGAACTTCAGTGCAGTCCGCACGAACAGCTCCGTTCCTATGGGAAGAGCGTCCTCGTCGATGGTGAATTTGGGGTGATGATGCGGATAGATCGAACCGGCACGCTCGTTCCTGATGCCGACGAACGCGAACGCGCCAGGCGCATGCTGAAGATAGTCGCTGAAATCCTCGCCTGCCATGGTCCGTATCGAGGCAGTCACTTTCGAGGCATTCCCGAGGGTTTCGCTGCTCGCTTCTCTCACCAGTTCAGTGATCTTCGGATCATTCGACAGGAGTACGTTCCCGGTCCTAAAAGCCAGTTCGAAGGTCACCCGGTGAGCCTCGCAGGTATGTTCAACGATCCGCCTGAACCGTTCGAGAACCTCTTCGCCACCCTCGTAGAGAGTCCGGATCGAGCCTTTCAGTTCGGCCTTTTCCGGAATAATGGTCGTATTGCTGCCTGCATGGAATTCCGTAAACATGATCACGACAGGATCCAGCGCGTTCGTCTCGCGGGTCTGCACGGCCTGAACGGCCTGCACGATGTTCGTGGCTGCATAAATGGGATCGACCGATTCGTGTGCGAATCCGGCGTGACCGCCTTTTCCCCTGACCGTTAGATTGAAATAGCAGCTCGACGCCATCTGCGGCCCGGATACGATATCGATGGTTCCGGTGGGTATCTGGGACCACAGGTGAATGCCGAAGGCCCCGCCGATTTTCGGGTTGTCCATTACGCCTTCCTCGATCATCTTGAAGGCTCCGGCATCTTCCTCGTTGGGCTGGAATATGAACTTCATTGTATCCGCAATATACCGGCGCATTCCGGCCAGGACCTTTGCGGCGACCAGAAGCATCGAGATATGTCCGTCGTGGCCGCAGGCGTGCATCTTTCCCTTTTCTTCCGATGCGAAGGGCAGGCCAGTATCCTCCTGTACAGGGAGCGCGTCCATATCGGAGCGCAGCAATATGGTCCTTCCCGGTTTTTCACCCCGCAGGACCGCAACTACGCCCGTGCCTGCGATCCTGCTTATCTTCATGTCAAGAGAGGAAAGGTATTCGATCACTTTTTCCTGGGTCCTGTACTCCTCAAACCCGAGTTCGGGGTGGCGATGAAAATCCCGGCGCAGCTCCACCAGCTCACCCTTCAATTCTGCAACCTTTTTTTGATGTTCATGATTTCCCCCTGTTGGAATAAGGGGGGCCAAAAACGGCTCCCCTCTCATGCATTCGATTCGTGTTATGAATTTTTCGTCTCTTTACTGAAGAAATCCTGGGTCAGAGAGACCACCTGCTTGCGAAGCATTAATATGACCACCAGGTTGATTGCTACCGTTGCAGCCATAAATGCATCGAAGAGACCCCATATTGCCTGTAGACCCCCGATGGCTCCGATAACCAGACCTATAAGAAAAACAATCCGGAAAGGGAATACAATTTTGTTTCCGAAGCAATAGATACCTCCTGTTTCGGAGTAAAACTCAGCAAGCAGAATCGTGGTATAAGCAAATAGAATAATGGAAACAGTGACAATCAAATCTCCGGCTACTCCGGGAAGGCCGGTTCGAAAAGCCATTGCCGTAAGGCTTGCCCCGACTTCTCCGGAGGAAAGCACTCCGGTAGTCATGATAACCAATCCGGTCATAGTGCACATTACGATGGTATCGATAAAGACTTCGAAAATTCCCCACATCCCCTGCCTGACCGGATGATCTGTCGTGGCCGTAGCATGTGCAAATGGAGATGTTCCCATCCCTGCCTCGTTGGAGTATACTCCGCGAGCGAAACCATTCCGAATTCCGGTCATCATTGTTGAGCCGACAAAACCTCCAACTGGAGCCATTCCTGCGAATGCACTCCGGACAATGGTAGCTAACGCTAAAGGAAGAGCCTCAATGTTAAGAATGATTATGGCCATGGAACCGATAAAATAAATGACTGCCATCAATGGAACTAATTTTTCAGCAACTTTGCCTGAGCTACTCCCCAGAAACTAGGCCAGTGCTTAAGGTGATACCATGGTCCCGGCGGAAGTCAAAACGGGTAGGGACCAATTACCGTCATGAGAAAGCGTTACGATGCGAAATTTAAGGCCAAGGTCGTGCTTGAGGCCCTGCGGGAACAGAAC